>CALLPS010000373.1 GCA_938015355.1 uncultured Pleurocapsa sp. | reverse complement strand
AAAAACGAAAAAGTTACCTGAAGAGATTAGATGACGGCTTCTAATCCAAGCTTGCATTTTTTTGCGAGCTACTGGTGGTAACATACTCCTTACTGTTAGCTCCGACGTACTAATCATTTCTATGTTGTTTAATTTATATTGTTGCTATATTGCTGGCTATTAGTTAATGAGATTAGTGTTTCTGATGCTCGAGTACTTTTGAGCTTACCTAAACCGATTCAAGGCAGTTCATCAGCAAAACTTTCTCTCTTGGTAAACTTCAAAGGACCGATGGCGGAACCCCAAATATGCTGGTGATTCTCAACATTCATTCCTCGATCCCAACTAATCCAAGTAGTTTCGGTAAGCTCAACACTACTGACGAGGTAGGTATCTACTCCATTTCGATGAATCAAGCATTTGTTTCCTGGCTCGACACTACCGCGAAACATATTTTCTTCCTTACGAAATACCATCGAACAGTTGTGACGACGTTGAATACAATCGGGTGGAATAGTCAGGAGAATATCTCGATTATGACCTGAACCTGCATAGTTTTCTGCATCTTTGAGACTATAGTTTTCAATGTAAATATGATCTCCTTTATCTACCAGAAGATGAGCTCCCTGACGATAGGGAGACCAAAGGTCGTAATCGTATACTTGTTCTGAATAAAAGCCGATTCCAGAAAAGAATTTCCAGGGTAAGGGGCGGAAAAAGACTCTGATGTGAGCGTAATTTTTGGGGTCGGCATCAGACTGCTGACGATTGGAGAAATCTCCCGCCATAAGACGAGCAAGCTCATTAAGTAAATTACTATTTTGTGCAGAATGATTTTCTCTGGTCAACATTGTCTTGTATTTATGAATTGTTTAAAGCAGAAAATAATTGCAGGAGGATTTTTAAAAGTTGGGTATTTATTAAAGTTGACAAAAATGAGCACTATCTAGAATATATTTAATTGCTGATTAAACTTTCCTAACTGTTTTGGATTTAATCAATAAATCTGGTTTCCAGCAGATAGTTAATATTCTATTTCTGATAAACTTTTGTCTTTTATTTTATATTTTAATTAAGGTGACTGGTAATAAAAACCAAGACCTTGATTATTTATCTGGATTTAAAACACGAATTTCAGATGAAAAAGAAGCTGTAGTAACCCCTTTGCCATCTCCTGTTTTAATTAAGGAAACTCGAAAACGCAAGTTAGGTGTCGCAAACCAAATTTTTTCTTCAGCAGAGGCTCGTTCGTAGGTAGTATTCAAAATAAATGAACCATCTTCTATCAATTGATACTGTCCGATTGCTGGGACGGTTTCAGCATAGCCCTGTTCTCTCAGCAGTCTTCCTTGAGTGGGGTTTTCCAAGTCTGGAACAGGAACTAGTACTGTCGAACCAGCCAAAACCTCATCTTCGTCCCAGTCTGACTCTCCTTCCCAGCTCATATAAAAAGGACTAGAAACTAAGTGGGGATCTACCTGATTTGCCTTGCAAAGAGCTATCACCCTATCGTCGCTATTTTCTAGGGGGAGAATTTCAATTTGGGAGTTGACTTCTTCAAAGTGATGAAAAGCTAAATGGTGGGCACTACGTTGCGATCGCCATTTTCCCAAAGAACGTTCGACAAATTCATCTATGTTCATGGATTTTTTGAGATGGGAGTATGTATCTAAAAAATATTATGTTGAATTATTTAGTTTTTATTTTAAGGCAACCGCTTAAACTTAATTAAGTCGAAATTACTCCTAGCAGCGAAAAAATTACTGCTAGAAATCACAATCAATCAGTTAGACTTATTGGCGATTACGGTTTTTTCTGCTACCAGAGCGTTTTTTAGGTTGTTCTTCAGCAGGATTTTCAGAAATAGAAGGCGCAGGCGTAGCAACAGAGTCATTCCCTCCTAGAGATACTCCTGCTACTCGACCCCCTAAATGATTGATATTCTTAATGGTTTGAGACATTCGACTATAGGGAACTTTTACTGTGTAACTGCTGGTACGTAACACGTCTTGACGACGTACACCAGTAACTTCAATGGCAATTGTACGACCACCATAAGTACTAATATTGGTATCTCCAGTAGTAATCATTCCTGACATATTTATATCTCTCCAATTGTCAATTGTCTTAACTTAGTCCTAACAGTGAGGGGGGTTAACCCTCACTATTTATTTTCACTGTCTTTTTATCACTATTGATAGTTAGAGAGCTAACCAAATTAAGAGCTTAAAGCAAGTGCTTATCGCTATTTTAAACTTCAGTAATACTGAGGATTTTAGCTCCAGTACGATGTAAGTTTTTAATCTTGGCATTTAGCTGCTCGTAACTAACTTCATAAGATTGGTTACTAACTCGGTTGAGAGAACCAATACTTGCTCTATTTGCTTTGACGACGAAACGTTTTTTATTGCTACCAGGAGTGCCACCACCTTGTGCAGGAGCAACAATCGCTGTTGGTAAGTTACTAGCTAAATCACTAATTAATTGGGCAGGTTTACCACTATCGCTAGTTGCATAACCACGATAGAGAGAATAAACACGGTTAAAGCCGACATTACTTACTGTTGTCGGATCGCTTGAACCGCGAGGACTAGGAACAGTATTTTCGCCGAAGGCCATCAGATATTCTACGCTATCAATGTAAGAATCGATTTCTGCTTCGTAACCTGAATTGTTATAGGTTTGAACGTGAGCAGAGATCTCTTCCTGATTTAGTGGCGCACGACCCAAAAAGTGTTTGCAGTTTAACTCAATAAAACGATATTGGGAAGAGGTATCAAGAAATCGGGAACGATATAACTCGGACTGCCCTAGCATACGGATAAAACCGCGTACAGTAATATCTCCATCTCTTAATAGAGACTCAGCAGAAGTTAAACGATCGCACTCTAATAAATGAGCATTGCCCAAAACTTGCTTGTAAATAGCACGAATTACTACCTGTAAATCGTCTTCAGTGGAGTTGGGACGTAACTCAGTCGCGGGGGCATCTTCTAACCAAAGTGACATAATAAATTTCTCCTGAATTTTAATTATCTATATAGTTAATTACTGAAACTAGTTAAGCTCAGTAATACTGACAATTTTCGCGCCAGTGCGGTTGATGCGCTGAATTTGAGGAGTCATGCGATCGCCAGGAACGATATATTCGGTAGTACTAATCCGACGAGGACTATCGAATTTGGAACCTTTGACCACGATTTTGAAACGTTTAGCAGTAGCGTCTGGATAAGGAGAAAGACGACCCCCAGTAGAAGGCGTACTCGCAGCAACAGTAGCATTGGTAGCAACACTATCTACTAGACGAGAATCTTTATCCGCACTATCAACCCCTGCTATACCTTGTAGTAAAGATAGGGTGCGATTGTAACTGACTTGCTTTTTGCCTACTTGAGTTTTTGCTCCAGTGTAATAAGGAACAATATTTTCGCCAAATTTTTCGCAATATTCTACACTATCAATGTAAGAATCGATTTCCGCATCGTAACCTTCATTAACAGTGCGCTGAATGTGTTCTGAGAGTTCAGCTTGATCTACTGGCGCACGTCCTAAAAGATGCTTAAAGTTCAGCTCAACAAATCGATAGGGCGCACAAGTTTCAAAATAACGAGCACGATAGAAATCTGACTTTGCTACTGCACGGACAAATTCTCTTAAGGTATAAGTTCCATCATAAAATTGAGATTCTGCTATTACTAAGCGTTCACTTTCCATCACATGAGGATTACCTAACACCTGCTTGTATACGGCACGAATAGCAACTGCTTTGTCATCGGCTGTACTATTGGCTCGAATTTCTAGCGGTGCATCTATTACTGCGACCATGTTTGATTTCTCCTGAATTAATATTAATTTTTTCGTATCGTCAGTTAGCTGTTGAGAGTAAAAAATAACTTTTTACTCTCTCTAAATCCTGCTATCTAATAGTTTTTTTTAATTAACAGCAGTAATACTAGCTATTTTGCCGCCCTGCTTATGAATACGTTGGTATTCTTGAGATAGTTGTGCATAAGGTACTAAATACACTTTGTTGCTACGACGGAATCGAGAAACACGATTAACCGCACCAGGAGAGCCATAACCTGTCACTTCAATACGGTAGACTTTGCCGTTTTCTCCCGCGCCCGAACCCTGACGAGTAGGAGCAGATATAGGAGGCTCTTGGAAAGACCAACCGTCGCCAGAAGAACCACCAGAAGGGGGAACAATAGCTATTGGAGTGCCTAGAATAATGTTTTTGTTTAGTACAGGAGTTTTCCCTGCCAAGCTACCTTTAAAGTCGCTAGAAGACGCACCACGAGCCAAAGCAAACATATGAGTGAATTCCACCATAGTCCGATTAGGACCACTCTTGTATCCACGATAGAAAGGAACAAAGTTTTCGCCGAAAGCTTCCTGATATTCGTCGCTATCAAGATAGGAATCGACTTCTGCTGCCCAACCACCTGCTTCCAGGATGGCACTATGAGCTTTCATTTCGTCGAAGCTATTGGGGGCGCGACCGAGGAAATGCTTGAAGTTAAGTTCGATGAAACGGTAACGAGGACAGGTTTCAAAGAAACGAGAAATGTAAGCATCAGACTTACCAATCTCCCGCACAAATTCCCGTACGCTCAATTGCCCAAGTTTAAACTGAGACTCAGGAATTGCTGCACGTTCGCTTTCCATAATATAAGCGTTACCTAGTACCTGTCTGTAGACTGCACGAATAATGCTTTCTACTTCTTCTTCTGAACGACCTGGTACGTATTCAAAAGGAGCGGTATCTTCAAATAAGCCGACACCTAATTCGGATGCTGGTCCAAATGTCATTTAATAAATCTCCCTAGTTTAGGAATTAATTTTTTACAATGTGTAACAGCCCTAAATTGGTCATCCAAGACAAAACTGTCTTGTCTGTTTGGGTTGCTACAAACACTTTATGATGAGTTTTATGTGAATACAAAAACTCGACAAGTAAGTCCAAGATCTTAGATGTGGTTATCTAAAAATAGCTTGCTAATACTTGTCACAGTTTTATTTCCGGTTCAGAGGAAATAAAATCTAAAGATTGGCTAATTTGATTAATAGCAAGAGCAAAGTAGGGCAATATTAAAATAATTATTTTCAATATTTCATTACCTAACAATTACTTTAAGATCAGCTTGCGCCAATTTATTTGGTTATAAATACTTCGGGGTAGATTACTACAGAAATAGCCCTAACACCCTCATATCGATGCACCAGATAAAATAAAGTGCAGTTTTATGTTTTATCAAAGATGTCTGATCTATCTAATTTAATCGTGTCTTATGATTAGACCAAAATGTAAATTGATTTTTCGTAACATCTCTTATATGTAAATTCTAACCTTAACCATGACCACAGTAGACTTCGTTGTACAGGGTAACTTTCGACCTCCTCGTTTGAGGAGCAACGGTTTAACCGTGTAAGTCCTGATATATAACGAAGTAATCTGTTAACTATGAAAAAATAAGGGAAGCATTTACAGTCTATTTATACAATGCTGATTGCTCCGATCTTATCAAGTTTTGTAAAACTTAATGAGAATATCGTTAACAATGATTAAGTAGCAAGAGTCCAATCGGCAGAATGAACTAAACCTATCAATACGAGAGGCAGAGGGAATTAGACAGTAGGTTGATCAAGAACTTAAAACTCAAATTGTCTCCAGGTAAGGGTTAGCATTCGATTATGAGGTGGAAACTTTTTGTTCAACTCCAAAACCAGCCAACAGAAGATTATCCAGTGGTTGCCCTTTAACTGGTTTTTCGTAATTGAGAATACGACGAATACGTAATGTGGGATTAGTCAGAGTAATCGAATCAACAGAAACTACTCGGGTGTAGTTAGTAGTCATCAGCAATTCTCTGTTATGGGAATTAAAGCGAAAGTGAGCAATGATCGGTCTTTCTTCTTCGTAGGCGCGATCGCGCAAATAGTCTCCTTCTAAGATTAAACCATCTTCTGAGCGAGGTACAAACATCAGATTAAGAGTTTGTCTTTTTTCTTCCCCTTTTTCGGAAATGGTGTAAAAACCCAGATTGAATCCTGGTAGACTTTCTAAATTATCAAGTTGTCCATAAACATTGTCAGATAGCACTTTAGCTTTTTGTTTATTGTTCAAGGGTGCAACTTCAAACGTAGTTTGCGATCGCTCTATTTCTTGATGAGTTAAGTAATGATAAGTGCGATCGGATTGCCAATTACCAACACAGTCAGCAAAAAATTGTTCAAAGACAGAAGTATTCATGATATTTAAGCATATTTATGGTTTGATCAATTCGATTTTAAAAATGCCGTCTTTGGGTTTATCGGCAATCATCACGTCCCAGTTAATTGCAGTCAGAAAACTATCAGCTTGGGCTGTTTCTACGACATCTACTCCCCATTCTCCTGGTTGTAAGGATGTAGGAGATGCACTGGTAGCAGGAGTAGTTTTTTTCCCCCCTAAGATTAAAGTATCTGTAGCTAATTTGGAATCAGGTTGCTTACTTTTTCTACTACTGGTGAGGATCTCGCCACACATCTGACCAACATCCTGGGGTTCAACTTCTTCTAGGGGAAAAATGATTTCTACTACCCAATGGGGATTTTCAATCAAGCGACACTCGATAGAAGATTGTTCTTGCAGTCCATTAATGAATACTTGAGCAAACTCTTCTCTTGTTAATGCAGGGAGTTCATTGTTGCTTAAATTGTAGTTGTGTGAGAGTAACATTCTCCCAGTAGATTTATGGCTCACGATATCAAAATCTCTAGATCAAAGGCTATCTATAAACATATCAGAGCCTTGGTAACAATCTCTATTTAACTAAACTGTATCTAGTTTGAAACCCATTTAACGTTATATATACATAATATACCGAAGCAATCAGAATGGCGATCGCTATAAAGGAGCAAAGCTCCTAGCTGTAAGCTATAAGCTACAAGCTTAATACAAACTAACTAAAATATTCGCCAGCAATTGCGAATAGTCTTCTTAATGATTTGATAATGTCCGAAAGATAATTCAGCCTTGAAGACTCTACTTGAGTAGAAAAACAACAAATATGGATTCAGCTCTTATCGCTGTATTAATCATGTTTCGGTATATTCAAGTTCTGTTTACCGTTACTGGGAAAGCTGATGTTTAAGTCTATTACGCACGTTATCTATGACATGGATGGGTTACTATTAGATACGGAATCTCTCCATGAGCAAGTCAATCGTGAAGTTGCTCAACGCTATGGTAAGACTTTTAATACAGAAGCAAAAATGGCGATCGCAGGTAGACCAACTTTGGACTCCGCCAAGATTTTAGTTGATATCCTGCAACTTCCCGTTTCTCCAGAAGAGTATTTACAAGAGCGAAATCAGTTACTTTATCCTTTGTATCCCACAGCGAAGACTTTACCAGGGACAGTAGAACTAATTCAACATTTGTCTGATCATAATATACATCAGGCGATCGCTTCAAGTTCTTCTCGTCGTCATTTTGAGATGAAAACTCTCAACCATCAGCACTGGTTAAAACTGCTACAAATGACCATTTTGGGTGATGATCCAGAAGTTGAACAAGGGAAACCCTCGCCAGATATATTTCTCCTCGCAGCGAAACGGTTAAATGTCTCTCCTGAGAAGTGTTTAGTATTTGAAGATTCTCTTGCGGGGACAAAAGCTGCTATTGCTGCGGGAATGTCTGTAGTTGCTATTCCCGATCCTGTCTTTAATCAGGAATTATTTAAGGATGCAAATCAGGTACTTAGTTCAATGGGAGAATTTAATCCCCAAGACTGGAATTTACCAAGGATGAATTATTGATAATCTCGATATTATCCTTTATCCCTCATCCTTTATCCTTTATCCTTTATCCTTTATCCCTCATCCTTTATCCTTTATCCCTCATCCTTACGAACAGATAGTTTAACTTGTTACAATCTAATCCTGTACGACTAAATCCCTATGTTATGATTGTGCCAAATTAGGCTTAAATAAACGATGCTAGCTGCTACTAATCCGCCACAAATTAGCACGATTACCACCAATAATTTACTAGTTGTCTTTGCTGAGTTTCTCGATATAGATGTGAGTGCGGGGGATGCTTCAGTAGATACTCTTAAGACCTATACTAGACAATTATATCAGTTTCTTCAATGGTGCGATCGCCATCAGTTAAATCCAGTAACTCTGGTCAAAGATGATATTAAAAAATATCGTCATTGGATGATTAAACAAAAACAATATAAACCAGCTACCATCGCCTTAAAACTGGCTGTGGTTCGACGCTTTTATCAAGCTGCGGTGGAAAAGGGTCTAATTGCGATCAATCCTGCTGCGGGAGTTAAGCCGCCTCGGGAAAAGTCCGATCCTGCGGAAAAAATCACCTATTTAGAACAGGCAGAAGTAGAAACACTCTTGGGGACAATTCCTAATGATGGTACGCTGAAATCTGCCAGAGATCGAGCTATGGTAGCGATTATGGCTTTGGAAGGAACTCGTACTGTTGAGTTACATCGCGCCGATATTTCTAGTCTAGTTAGACAGGGTAAAAACTTAGGTATCAGAGTTGAGGGAAAAAGAAGCATTCGTACTGTGCCCCTGACTCCCGATATTGCTAATCTCTTAATTGAATATCTGCATCGTAGAGAAACGATTGGGGAAATATTAAAGCCAACTAAACCTTTATTTATCGTTACAAGTACTAATTCACGAGGAAAAAGAATTACTCGTCGCGGCATTAGATCAATTGTGGATCATTATTTGCAACAGGCGGATCTTAAGCATACTCCTGGGAGAACTATTTCCGCTCATAGTCTCCGTCACACTGCTGGTACATTAGCTCTAAGATCAGGAGCAGATCTACGCCAAGTGCAAGACTTACTCGGACATAAAGATCCTCGTACTACTAGTATCTATACTCATGTAGGCGATCGCTGGGAAAATAATCCAGCTTTAAAGCT
>CALLPS010000372.1 GCA_938015355.1 uncultured Pleurocapsa sp. | reverse complement strand
CTCAAAAGTGGAGTCATAGACCAAAAGGTATTCACTGCTATATCTGAAGGAACACCACAAGGCGGAGTAATAAGCCCTTTACTAGCAAATATAGCCCTACATGGCATAGAAAATATGCTCATGGAATACGCCAAAACGCTAGATGTCAGAAGAAAAGACAAACCAAACCGTCAAGTAAGCTGGCAAGTAAAGGTCAAACAATTAACATTCGTTAGGTATGCGGATGATTTTGTTGTAATACATCACGACTTCACGGACACTGCCATGACGCTAAAACAGCACTGGATTTAATTGACATTAGAAACAAACGATTATCTATCTTCTTCGATAAATTATCGAGAGAATGGTCAAAGGTTAACTACCTTTGGATTGATGACGTTCCTGTCATAGTCAGTAGTTGAGAAGTCAGTTAATGACAAAAGTGGATACGTTTGAGTAGCCGTGTGTCGGGAAACTGACAAGCACGGTTTCGGATAGGAGGGGTAGACTGGAAACAGCTACCTCGACCTTATCGGAGGATGTCAAAAAGCAGCTCATCTGAAATTTAGATACTAGCTACTGTCCCAATTGTTTAGATCTCCCTTATGAATTTATCAAGACAAGCTTTAATTGGTTTAAAAGCTGATCGCTTTCGCCATCCCCTAGACTTACAGGCTACTAATACCCTCAAGCAACTGCCAGGGATAGATATCGCAATTCGGAGTGTTTTAGGTTCGGTGGCGGAACAATTTTTCTATCTGAATAATATTGCTTCTAGTGTTTTGGTGGGAGAAAAACAACTACCCCACCTCCACAAACTATTGATCGATGCCTGTGAAATCTTGGATCTAGAGCCACCTCAACTATATATACAGCAAAATCCGACACCGAATGCTTACACCTTTGCCATGAGAGGCAAACAACCTTTTGTCGTACTCCATACATCTTTGATCGAAATGTTGACCCCTGAAGAAACTCAGGCGGTAATTGCCCATGAATTGGGTCATCTCAAATGCGAACATGGAGTTTATCTGACTATGGCTAATGTATTAGTATTAGCCGCTAATTTACTACCAACCTGGGGAACAGTACTCGCTCAGTCTTTACAAGAGCAAATGCTGCAATGGGTTCGTTGTGCTGAATTTAGTTGCGATCGCGCTGCCTTATTAGCCACACAAGACCCTAAAATAGTTATGTCGGTGTTAATGAAATTGGCAGGAGGTTCTCCTTCAATCTCTCCCCAATTAAACCTCGATGCCTTTATTGAACAGGCTAAAGCCTACGACTCTATTGGCACAGATACCATGGGAGAAATGCTTCAAACAGCACAAACAGCTCAGTTAACCCACCCTGTTCCCGTAATTCGAGCCAGAGAAATAGATCGGTGGTCAAGTTCGGCTGAATATCAGTCAATTCTAAATCAAGGTCAATTGGGAGCAGATAATAAACTAGGTTGGAGCAATTGGTAATATTTAGATTATAGGTATTAATTAGGAGATGTAAAAAGTGCCAAAAGCAATTTGGAATGGTCAAATTTTAGCCGAAAGCGATCGCACAGAAGTAGTGGAAGGCAATCAATATTTCCCCCCAGATTCAATTAATCAAGAGTTTTTTAAAGACAGCTCAACTCATACAAGCTGTTCCTGGAAGGGCACAGCTAACTACTACAACATTGTTGTCAATGGTCAAGAGAATCCTAATGCTGCTTGGTACTATCCTGAAACTAAAGAACGAGCTAACAAGATTAAAGGTTATGTTGCTTTCTGGCACGGGGTTACAGTAGAACTATGAACGGAACTTGTAATTGGTAATACCGATGCTCTGAGTTAGTGGATTGATTGGTTAGCTAAACCTTCTAAAGCAGCATTGACAACCCGACAAGTACGCCAATCAGGAAGAATCTTTGCTCCCATGCTTTGATAGAAGGCGATCGCACTTTCGTTCCAATCTAAAACACTCCATTCTAATCGCCTAATCTAAAATAAGACATAACTTTAAAACATTATCCCTGTTAAAAACCGCCTAGAGTTCATTAGGTTTTTTGAACAGATTAATGTATTATTAATGTTTTAATTTTAAACTCAAAAATAATAATGCAACAGACATTAAGAGAATGGTCAAGACGTTCTGCATTTCTTAAAATATCTTTTTACCTTATTGAAGATTTTATCAGAGGACTAAAATTGTCCCTAGGAAAACTAGGTACTGAGTCTGGAGCGGCTCATGCGAAATTCTCCGAAGAGGAATCGATGATTTACATCGAAAATATCATCCATAGCTATAAGACAAATGGCAATATAGAAAAGTTTTCAGGAACTGTCGCTGAATTAGGGCCTGGGGACAATGCAGGGGTGGCGATGTTGATGAGAGGAGAAGGTTGTACACAAATAGATTTAGTAGACCGATATTATAGCGATCGCAATACAGAACAACAAAGTAAAATTTATCAGCACATAGCAGATAAATATGACCTAAATCATCTCAAAACCACAGATTCTTGGGATGAGCAAAAAATTGCGGGAATCAATTGGAAAATTGGACAAGCAGCAGAAGATTATTTTCGCCAATGTGCCGACAGAAATGAACCTGTTTACGACTTTATTGTCTCCTGTGCTGTGCTGGAGCATCTCTATGATCCCCTAGATTGCTTACAACAAATGGTGGGTTGTCTGAAATCTGGAGGCAAGATCCTGCAAATTGTTGATCTGCGAGATCACAATATGTTCACCCCGATAAAACAAGAACTGTTCTTTTTGCAAATTCCGAGCTTTATCTATCCTCTAACAGGAAAAAATTCGGGAAGACCAAACCGTATCTTGATCCATCGTTATCGGGAGGTTTTGGAATCAATGAAGCAAGCAGGATTAATTGATTATTCCATATTGGTTGGTAGTCTGGCAGATGTGGGCAAGATTGAGCCACCACAAAAGTTCCAAGATATTGACCCCGAGAAACAACGTCAAACAATTGAATTTGTTGAGCAGCATCGTCATAAATTTGCTCAGGAATTTAAACATGTAGACAGTCAAGATTTAGCTGTATCGGGAATTTTTATAGACATAGTCAAAAAATAGAGGACAAACCGCACAATATAATAAGTGCAGACGCGGAGCGTAATTGCTTAGTATAATTCTATAAAATTCGGGATAGGTTATTTCATGAATTCGTCAGACTCGATCATCATCGCTGACAACGTTGAGAAATGGTATGACAATAACTTTCATGTCCTCAAAGGAGTCAATCTAGAGGTAAAAAAGCAAGAAGTGGTGGTGATTATGGGGCCCTCTGGCTCAGGAAAATCCACCTTTATTCGTACTTTTAATGCCCTTGAACCCTATCAGAAAGGAAGTATTACTATTGATGGGATTAAGTTATCTCACGATTTAAAAAATATTGAAGCCATTCGTCGTGAAGTAGGGATGGTGTTTCAACAATTTAATTTATTTCCCCATTTAACCGTGCTGCAAAATATTACCTTAGCCCCCATTTGGGTTAGACGTAATGCCAAAATCAAAGCCGAAGCCAGGGCAATGCAGCTACTCGAAAAAGTAGGCATTTTAGAACAGGCGCATAAATATCCAGGACAACTATCTGGGGGACAACAACAGCGAGTTGCGATCGCTCGTGCCTTAGCAATGCAACCTAAAGTAATGCTATTTGATGAGCCAACCTCGGCTTTAGATCCAGAAATGGTGCGAGAAGTATTAGATACCATGCGTAGTTTAGCTAAGGATGGCATGACTATGGTGTGTGTGACTCATGAAGTAGGATTTGCTCAGGAAGTAAGCGATCGCATTGTGTTTATGGATGAAGGCATGATCGTTGAAGTTGCTACTCCTCAAGAGTTTTTCCAGAATCCCCAAGAAGAAAGAAGTAAAAAGTTTTTATCACAAATACTCTAGAGATTTATGAGTAGCGCGAAGTTACGCGACGCGGTTGCATAAGTAAACTTCGTCAGAAGGAAACCAAAAATATTAAGCTATTAATTATTGTTAGGATAATTATTGTTCACTGTTTACTGTTTTACTGCTAAATTCTTTGGAAATAACTTTTTTAGGTACAAGTTCTGGAGTACCAACGCGATCGCGAAATGTTTCAAGTGTAGCCCTCCGACTCCCCCAGCGTGCAGAGGTGTGGCTATTTGACTGTGGAGAAGGAACTCAACACCAGCTACAGCGTAGTGACATCAAAAGTTCGCAAATTAGAAGAATTTTTATCACCCACATGCATGGAGATCATACCTTTGGCTTGATGGGTTTGATTGCCAGTTGTGGTTTGGCTGGTACGGGTCAACCGATAGACATCTATGGTCCAGAAGGATTAAAAGAGTATCTCCAAGCTGCTGCCAAGTATTCTTACATGAATTTTGGTTCTCGCCTCAAGATCCATACTGTCAAACCAGGTTTAATCTATGAAGACCAGGAATTTAGCGTTAGCTGTCAGTTATTAAAACATCGTGTCCCCGCCCATGGCTATCGCGTTATGGAGAAAGATCGTCCAGGGATGTTTAATCTAGACAAAGCGAAATCTCTCGGTATTCCTCCTGGCCCTGTTTATGGCAAACTAAAACAAGGGCAGGTTGTTACTTTAGAAGATGGCAGAAAAATCAACGGCACCGATCTTTGTGGTCAACCAGAAGCAGGAAGAAAAGTAGTTTACTGTACTGATACCGTATTTTGTGATGCAGCAGTAGAGTTAGCTCAAGATGCTGATGTCTTAATTCATGAAGCGACATTTGCTCATCAGGATGCACAGATGGCGTTTGAAAAAATGCACTCTACCACGACAATGGCAGCTCAAGTAGCATTATTGGCTGGGGTTAAACGGTTGATTATGACCCACTTTAGTCCTCGTTATGCTCCTGGAAATCCGATTCAGCTAGATGACCTCAAGCAAGAAGCTA
>CALLPS010000371.1 GCA_938015355.1 uncultured Pleurocapsa sp. | reverse complement strand
GAAGCGCCTCTTTGATCTAGAAGGGGCGTTTTCTGTTTAAGAAATCATTCAACCTAGATCTAAAACTAAAATTGAACAAGAGTTACTCAGCATTATGTTTTTAATTTCTCTATTGTTAGTCAGTTTGATCGTAGTTGCCGTGGTTAGGGAAAATAAGTCTTTAACAGTCGAGCAAGAAGAATTAATTCCTATTCCTGTTAAGGTCAATGAATTAGGAAGTTTGAGAAGATAATATCTATTTCAACTGCAACTTTCTTTACTTTATATCATTTTAGAACTCATGGCGATCGCTGTGAGTTTTTTTAGTTTTAGTAATTATACTAAATCCTATTCGTAGAGGTTACTTATTTGTTTTATAAGTCTGAAATCTGAAATCTGAAATCTGAAGTCTGAAGTCTGAAGTCTGAAATCTGAAATCTGAAATCTGAAATCTGAAGTCTGAAGTCTGAAGTCTGAAGTCTGAAATCTGAAATCTGAAATCTGAAATCTGAAATCTGAAGTCTGAAGTCTGAAATCTGAAATCTGAAATCTGAAGTCTGAAGTCTGAAGTCTGAAATCTGAAATCTGAAATCTGAAATCTGAAATCTGAAATCTGAAGTCTGAAGTCTGAAATCTGAAAGGTGCTTGGTTACACCATATCTAGCCAGTAAAAATCAATCGTTACTTTTATCAATCGGATTTAGTATTATTTATCCTTTATCCTTGGTGTACCTCACAAGTACGAGAAATGCTATATTTTAATCAAAATTAACTGCGATCGCAGTAGTTCATTGTAATAAGTAATTGGAAATAGTGAGATATAGATATTTATTGTTATTGTTAGTACTATTTTTTTGGTTAGGTTTAGTGCCGATTGCTGATGCGGCAATGTGCCGTGAGCGGAATGGTCAACAGGTCTGTATTCTCAAACTAAAACGTAGTGCCAAAAACTATTGGGAGTATCGAGCTAAGATTAGTATTGATGGCAAAAAACAAGCAGATAAAGAGATTTACAATTGTCGCGATCGCACTTTAACTCGTAAGGGAAAATATCCCATCCCCTTCAAACCAGATAGTCCAGGGGAATTAGTCTGCTTCACACTAGGGGTATGATTATTAGGTTTCCGAATATTCCTTATTTTTTCCTGCTAACATTCCTTGGGGAGGGAAAGCGAGCAAGGTGATATGTCCGAGTAAAATTAGGAAATCTCTTTCTAAACCAGCGACTTTGGACGAATCAGCGAGAAAATTAGGGATTTGTACCGTTGCGATCGCTCCAGCGATAATAAAGAGTAGGATTAGGTTAGTAGCACGCCAAAAGCGACCAAATAGTAGTAAGACGCTCGCAATTACTTCCGCAATTCCTGTGATCGGGCCAAGAAAACCAGGTAAACCAAAGCCAATAAATTTTTCCGTTGCCATTGACCAAAATATTGCTTTAGGGATGCCGTGATAGAGAAAGATAATCACTAACAGAATCCGTAACCCTAACAAAGCATAAGTGGGGAATTTGTTGCTCGAAATTGAATTAGCTTGCATGATTAAAACTCCTAAATAATTTAATGTAAGTTTGATCGACGGTAAGAGATAGAGAGCAAAAGCATATTCTTCCTGTTAACAACTCGGTGATTTTGGGGAAGATAAAATCAATCGCACAGGGCGATCTCCAATGAGATAGTTATGCAGCCAAGTAAGAAAAATCATCAGGCGGTTACGCCAGTCAGGAAAGTAAACAACATGGACAGCTAACCAGAAAAACCAGGGTACAAAGCCTTGCAGCTTAATCCCCGCAATTTGCCCAATTCCTGAATAACCGCCAATAATTGCCAGTCTGCCTTTGTTGAAGTAACTAAAGGGTTTAATTCGTTTTCCCTGTACTTGCTTTCTAATCGCTTTGGCGACATAGACTCCTTGTTGTAAAGCTTCTGGTGCCACCCCAGCTAAAGACTTCTCCTGAGTCGGGACATGTGCCAAATCGCCAATGACAAATACTTCAGGATGATCTGCTAATTGCAGAGTAGGTAAGACATTGACTTGTCTATTGATTCTTGGTTTGGGACAAGGGAAACATTTAGGCATTGCACCCTCAACCCCCACCGCCCAAATAACTGTAGCAGATGCAATCTCTGTGCCGTCATCCAGCTTGAAACTATCCGCACCTACCCCAGTAACTTTAGAGCCCAGCATCACTTTTACCCCCAACCGTCTGAGTTTTTTCGCAGTATAGTCTCCTAAAGATGGGGGAAACTCTCGAAAAAGGCGATCGCCAGATTGCATCAGTAATAATTTAACTTCTTGTGGCTTTAGTTGGGGAAAATCTCTGTGTAAGGAATTAGTAATTAACTCGACTAAAGAGCCTGCTAATTCCACCCCCGTTGCGCCACCACCAACAATGGAAATTGTTAATAGTTGTTCTCTTAAGGCATAGTCTGAAGTTAGATTTGCCTGTTCAAAACAGCTTAATAGATGATTCCGTAGTGTAATTGCTTGGTTGAGAGTTTTTAGTTTAAAAGTATATTGTGCCGCCCCAGGAACATTAAAAAATTGACTCTGACTACCAGTAGCTAAAACTAAATGGTCATAAGTAAGAGTATTTTTATCAGTTTTTATTTCTTTGGCTACGAAGTCGATTTGTTTAACAGTTGCCTGTAAAAATTTTAGGTTATCCGCCTTACGGAGTAAAGTACGAATCGGGACAGCAACTTGCTCGGGGGCTAATTGGGCAGTGGCAACTTGATAGAGTAAGGGAATAAAGGTGTGATAGTTATGGCGATCAATCAAAGTCACCTCAACTTTTTGACGAGCTAAAGATTGAGCAGCTTGTAAGCCACCAAAACCTGCCCCTACTATTGCTACCCGTGGATATGGTTTCATAGATCTTTACTATCTGGATAATAATTAAATTGCCGAATAGGAGCCAGTTAAAAACTCACTTCCCAAAGGTTGCTCCGTATCTGCTTGGGGTTCAATTGTGATTAAAATTGAATTAGCATCGAATAGAGCATCGTCAGGAGCTATTGTCAGATCGACTTTCCCTTCCGCATTGGGAGTAAAATTAGCGCAGCCAGTCTTTTTATTTTGAGATATTGCCCATAAGCGATATACCTGCTTACCAGCTAAAGGCTCTAGATTCTGTAAGGCTAAAACTGCGGTCTTACTTTCAGGAGAAATAAATAAACTTCCTGATGCTGTTACAACGTCTTGATTCCCTTGCAAGGCTACTAAGCGATTATTGGGCTGGCGGAGTAAAGTAATCAATTCTTGCTGTTGTTGTAACTGATTATCCCGCAAGGCTAGCTGTTGACGGAGACTGAAATTATTAATCCCCAGCCACAAAGCACTAACGGCAGTAACGGCGCTAATAATCCAACTCCAACGATATTTAGTAGATCTAGACTGGGGTTGGACTTGAGCCATAATCTGGCTCCGCAGATCATTCTGGGGAACATCTTCGGGTAAACCATAAGGCATCAAGGTTAAAGTTGATTCTAGTTGGGAAACTTTTTCTTTAAGTTGCGGATTAGCAGCCAATTGCTGATTAAGCCAGACAAGCTCAGTTTCATCCAGATCCCCCAAAACATATCCAGCTAAGATCTCTGACAAATTGTGTGGTTGAGGATTGTTGGTCATCTCTAATTAACTAGATTATGTAAATTTTTTCTGAGTTGTAATAGTCCTCGACGACTATGGGTTTTGACTGTCCCCAGAGGAATATTAAGACGTTTGGCAATTTCTGATTGGCTCAATCCTTCGTAATAAGATAATTCAAGGACTTGACGTTGATTGGGAGCTAGATCTTGTAAGGCATTTTTTACTAGTGCCGACCTTTCTTTAGTAGAAACAATATCCATGGGACTATCAGATTTTTGCTGTTCAATAGAATCAGTTAATTTGCCAATATTTTGCCAAAAACGCCCTTGAGAACGTTTAGAACGCAGGCGATCAATAGTGCGCGATCGCGTTAACATCATTAGATAGGTATAAAATGAACCCCGCTCAGGATCGAATTTGGTCTTTACTTGAAGACTTAGAAAAATCTCCTGAGTCAAATCTTCTGATTCTTGGGAGTTATTTAACATCCGATAAATCAAACGATAAACCAAAAGTCCATAGCGATCATAAAGCACCCCGAGAGCCGATTTGTCTCCTCCAATAAATGCAGCAAACACCGCTTCATCCGTTGACTGTTTGCGATCGCTATTATTAATCATCAATGAGTTACCAGGTTCTATATTCACGCTCTCTTTAGCTAAATTAGTAGTATTTTTAAAGGGTAAAAAGTTTGTAACCTGCATTTTTAATTGAATCTTGTTATAAAATTTTCTCTGATTGACAATTCATTGATATTTTTGAGTAATAGACGCGATATGTAGCAATTCTCGTTTGAGATAGGTGATCTTGGTTTTGTTTGGGAAATGGGAAAGGGGAAATGGGAAAGGGTTAAAAATTTAGTTGATGTACCTCCTTAATTCAAGAACCGCTATACATGTATACGCAGCAACCTCTATTTTGGATTCAGTTTTTTTTGTTAGTTGTATTTTTCTTGATTATCTTTGATATTCAGGAGTATCAAACCATTAGATAATTACCAAAAACAAAGCCAGATTAGTCATATAGGTTTTGAAAAAAAGGCGATAAGTTTACTAGATTAGATAACTTTAATCTTGATCAAGATGACGTAGAAAACTTTTTACTTGATTAAGATAACCTTGATCATTAATTGTCTCTGGATCTAATCTGCCAGATTGAATTCCACTTTTAACTAATAATTGCGAATCGACTCTTCCCGACTTAGCCGCACGAGAGAAAGCTCCATAACTAGGAATACCGAACTCAACCATCCGACCTTGATAAGCAGAATCAACTAAATCAGCAGGAGTAATATTAACGATGTTCCGAACTGAATTTTGATTGACAATTGAAATCTCTGATTCTGCTCTAGTAGGCATTATAAAAGACGATAAAATTGTCACCATAAAACTAAAGCCCAATAATTTATTTTTCATTGCTTTTAATATATTTTGCTATTCTATTCATAGCTTTATACGCAACTACTTTTAATTTGGATTCAGTTTCTTGT
>CALLPS010000370.1 GCA_938015355.1 uncultured Pleurocapsa sp. | reverse complement strand
TGATCGATTAAATCAGGATAATCAACTGGTGCTTGACCACAAATACAGCAATGAATATTATACTCATGAGCAGTTTTGATTAAGCTGGCGATCGCCTTTTGCATAGCAGGATGAGACGCGTTTAAACCGCGATCGCTAAATTGCGTTTGTTCTCGATTTACTCCGAGAAGTAATTGAGTTAAATCATTAGTCCCAATGGCGATTCCTTGAACTCCCGCCCTGATATATTCTGGTAGTAACATAATGACCGAGGGGACTTCTGCCATAATCCAAACTTGGAATGAACTCTGCATCGTTAAACCAGAATTTTCGATACGACGATAACAAAATTCAAATTCTTCAACACTGCGAATGAAAGGTAAAATTAAATTAAGATTAGCATTGCCTTCTGCTGCAACTATCTTCAGGGCTTTTAACTGTAAATCAAACAAAGTAGAGTCGGTTAAATAATTATAAGCACCTCTACTACCTAAGACGGGATTAATTGAATCCTGAGCATATTGATCAAGGGAACGATAAAATACAGGGCGAGGAGAAAACCCTGCGGTAAATTGTCTTAGGGAGCTAGTTAACCTACTAACAAACTGATCTCGAAAAGAATCTTGCCACTGGGCTAAGTTTTGCGAGGCGAGGAAATCTGCCAACATCAATTCTGAACGTAATAGCCCGACTCCATCTATGGGCAAATTTGATGACCAGGCAATGCTTTCTGGTTGAGAAAGATTAACCATCAACTTGGTCGCGATAGGATAACCAGGAGATAGTATTCTCTTACGAGAATTATCAAAGCTTAATGCATGATGTTTGGCGGCGGGGTAAATATGACCATCATCACCATTCAGTAGCACTTGCTCTCCATGGTTGAGGATTTTAGTCGCATCCACAGCATTAACTATGGCAGGAATATTTAATTCTCGGGCGATGATCGCCCCATGGCTAGTTTTCCCACCAATTTCCGTAATGATTCCCCCTATCTGTTTAATTAAAGATAGGTGCTGGGGATTAATGATCTTGGTAACCAGGATCGCGCCAGCAGGAATTGGCTCTAGGTGGGTAGCAAAATCTTCCACTATGACAACCTGTGCTTGTACATTACCTGAAGATGCAGCGACTCCAGATAATAATGGTGGGATTGACGATAAGCTAGATGCCTGGGGAATTGTTTTTCCTGTGATTGAGACTGTCGAGGGAAAATAATCCTCAAACCAGGTGAAGTAAAAATGAAGCGTTGAACTAGACTTGGACGCAAATGCTGTCCAGGTCAAAGATTTGATTTGCGGTTGTTGATCTAAAATATTTTGAGTTAATAATCGTAAGTGAGCGATCGCTTCCTGGTTTAAAACAGAGGTTGATGCCAAACTTTCTTCAGTGATGTATGTTTCGATACAGTCCGTTTCAGGTATCGCTGTATTCGTTTTTTTCGGTCGATAGCCATAATTTTTATGACCTAAAGATTGCGATAAAATAAATCCCGTTTCTCGATCTATATCATATAGATCAGGCTCCATATCTCCTTGCAGTAAGCTATGTTCCAAACCCCAAGTGGCTTTGATTTGGATTAAATCCTGATTAATTTCCACCAGCCCCGAAGCGGAGGAACTTTTTAAAGGTTGTACCAGGATCGATAAATCAACTTGGTTGCTAGTTAATCCCAACTTTTTCCAGTATGAGAGACTGGTAGCAGTAAATAATTCTGACCAGACTAACTTAATCGCCGTCGCTAAAGCTTGAGGATTATTATTACAAGTATGCGATCGCCATAAGCTATTAATCCTGCAACACTGCCTCGAAGGAGAGGTAATCAAAGGTTGCAGCATCAAATTAGCAGAATTTAACTGTTGTGCAGCCTGAAATATTTCTGATTGCCACGACTCGGGAAATGTAGTTTGGTTAATCAGCAGGCGACTATCCCTAGCAATGGACTGAAGAAGTTGATAATCACTAGATAATTGAGGAACTTGCTTACTGAATAACTCCTCTGCAATGTTGCTCGAAAACTCCCTCCATAAATTATTGCCGAGGACAAATCCTGGCAATATCGGACATTCCTGCTGAAGTAATTGGCTGAGAATGAAAAATTTATTCCCAACCAAAAATTGTTCTGCATACTGAATTTGCGAAAGCCAATAAATATAAGTCACTGCTTTAAGTCACAGCGGCTAATTCTTGTTGGTTGACTAAACTTTTAGCTAATAACTCGTCGCTCAACTTCATAAATGCTTTTGATCCCCCAGAGTTAGGCATTGCTACCGACACAGGAGTAAATAAATCCACTGCTTTGGCAACGTTTACATCCATGGGAATTGACTGATTAAACAGTTGTTCAGGAACAAAATCATCTTTAACTCTTTTCATTACCTGCTTATAATACCGACCCATAAGTCCCCCTGCGGAAAGAATAAATACAATTCCCAACAAGTTAACTTTTAAAGGCTGAGTATCTGCGTGACTTGTTCTCAGTTTAGCAATTCTTCTTTCCAATAGCTGAATTCCCACGAGAGATAGGGGTTCAGGACGAGCAGGTAAGAGATAAAAATCGCTGGCAGCAATACCACTACGAGTCAATAAATTATATCCAGGGGCACAATCAAGAATAATAAAGTCATAATTATCAACCACTGGTTCTAAGATTTGTTGGATCAGAACTCGTTCAAAGTCATCCCAAACTTTTTGAAACTCTTTCTCTTCGTTTTCTGTTGCTCTTTGATGAAGCATCTCTGAGACTTGATACTCATCATAAAGTTCAATATCTCCTGGCAGCAATTCTAAACCATCGATACCACAGATGTTAGGCACAATGATATCGTCGATTTCCAACTTACTCCAAGGATTGGGATTGAGGATATTATCCAGAAGATAGCTGAGGGTATGTTTTTTCTTACGTAACTTGGCAAAGTCATGGGGGGAAATCAAACTTAACGTGGCACTAATTTGTGAATCTAAATCTAAAACCAAGACACGCTTATTATGTCTTTTGGCTAAACAGGTAGCCAGATTAACAGTCAGAGTAGTTTTGCCTACTCCACCTTTCATGTTGACGGTGCTAATTATAGTTCCCATGTTTGAAATTCCTAACTGTCCTTGTTAACGTTAGTGTGTCATTCCAAATTGTGGCAATAATAAATCATAATATTTTCTAAAGTTTTTTGAGTTCAAGAAAAAAGTGTTAGTGATTTGTAGCGTGACGTTGAAACTAATACTGTTCCGCCCTTTTCGCTTTGTAGCCTTCTCTTTTTAAGAGCATCATAATTACTTGCCAAAATGGTAAATAATTGTAAACTTTTTCAATTTCTTTTAATCTGAGCCTATTGAAATAAGAGAGATATATTTTTTAGTCAGTTTATGCTGGTATCATTTTGCACTGTTCTTTCTCTATCAGTTATTATGTTGGATAATCTGATCAATGAAGCATTTTCAAAGTAAGGGATCATAATGAATGTATTCATCAGCCACTCTTTTGCTGACGCAAAGTTAGCTAAACGATTAGCTGATTCTCTTAGAGAAGCCGACTTCCAAGTTTGGGACGATACTCAAATATTGCCTGGAGAAAACTGGGGAGAAAGTCTAAGTAAAGCACTTGATGAATCAGAGGCAATGATTGTCTTACTGACTCCTAACTCTGTTCGTTCTTCTAACATTGCTTACGAAGTAGGTTATGCCTTAGGTAAACAAGTGTATAAAGGAAGGCTGATTCCTGTAATTGCGGCTCCGCCAGAACAATTTGACCCAGGTGAAATTCCTTGGGTTTTTAATCTCCAACAATTTCAAATGATTCGTGTGCCAAATCTTGAAGAAGATGATGAAGGTTTAAGAACAATTACCCAAGCTCTCAAAGCAGTCTCTTAAAGCTATAGTATTTTTCCATAACATGATACCAAGGGAAGTTTTTCTATCTCATTCAAGCCAAGATCAGAAATTTGTATCAAAGTTAGCAGATGAATTAGGTCGTCATGGTATTCCAGTTTGGTATAGTAAAACGAATATTATCGGCGCACAACAATGGCATGATGAAATTGGAAGCGCCTTGAAAAGATGCGACTGGTTTTTGATAGCTCTCTCTCCTGGATCAGTTGAATCAATGTGGGTCAAGCGAGA
>CALLPS010000369.1 GCA_938015355.1 uncultured Pleurocapsa sp. | reverse complement strand
TTACTATACAGCCGTTAATATCGATGGCAATCAAGAAAAAGCAGTTCCTCGTCGAGGTACAAGATGGAAATTAGATCCCCGTATTCCTGCTGAATATCAGGCTGATAATAGTCTTTATCGTAATAATGATTTAGATCGAGGACATTTAGTTCGTCGTCTAGATCCAGTCTGGGGTAGTGATGCAATTGCGAAACAAGCCAATCAAGACACTTTCCACTATACTAACGCTGCTCCTCAACACAAAAATCTCAATCAGCGTATCTGGTTGGAGTTGGAAGATTATTTACTCGATAATGCCAACAATCAAGATTTAAAAATTTCTGTTTTCACTGGGTCTATTTTTAGTCCCCAAGATATTGAATATCGAGGCATCAAGATTCCCGAAGAATTTTGGAAAGTAGTGGCAATGGTTAATACGGCTACAGGTCAATTACACGCTACAGGATATATTCTGAGTCAACGTCGATTTATCGATAACTTAGAATTTGTTTTTGGTGGATTTAAAACCTATCAAGTGGCTATTTCCTTAATCGAAGCAGAAACTGGATTGAATTTCGGTAATCTCAAAAACTTTGATCCTATAGGAGAGAGTGAAAGCTTTAATTCCCACGTTATTAATACAGAAGAAGATTTAGTTATCTAGCTTGCTCATTAAGAAGATTACCCGACCGATCTTGTTAGGATTATCTAATAAGATCGGCTCAATTTAAGAGCGCTGGAATACTTTAGCGATCTTTTTATCCCATTGCTTTTGATTTTTATGGGCATCTCGGATATAGGGTGACCAACGAACTAAATTAATTAAGAAATGATTTAATAAAGAAGCAGGAAAATTCATCGGTCGAACAATATCTAAAAATAAGACGACTCTAGTTTCATCAGTTTTATTCCAAGCTTCATGATGATAAGAATCATCAAAAATCATCGTCTTTCCCTCCGACCAATGACGTATTTCATGGTCTACTCGAATCGCGCACTGCTCTTTGTCTTGAGGAACTTTGAGAGCTAAATGACAACGCAATACTCCTTTATAAGGGCCTCGATGTTCGGGAATATGTTTTCCTGGCAAGAGAATAGAAAAGAATGCCGTCTTTAATCCAGGGATTTCCTCAATGATACGGGTAGTTTCGGGGCAATAGTCGCAATTTTGCTCCATTTTGACTCCATAACCATAGAGAAAAAAAGTTTTCCAGAGGTCATCTTTACTAATGTTGCGCCCCTGATCCTCAGAAATATCTTGGAAACGCGGTAGTTGCTCAGTATATTGTAGGATTACATCTAACTCATTTCTGATAGCTTGCCAGTTTTGCTCAAGGGTTTGTGTCCACTCAAATTCTTCTGATGACAAGAAAGGAGTATTCGGCACTAAGGAATAACGAGTGATAACTTTTTCTAATCCCCAAAGCAAATTTTTGCCAATTTTTTTGACTATTACTTCTTTAATTTGAGGGGAAGAAACGCTAATTGTTTTCATTACTCAAAGACCTGATATTTACTGAGATACTAATCATTTAAGATTATGATTCTACAAAATTATTTTTTGCTGAGAAGTAAAAGTAAAGAACCTTTACAAATCAATTAGATTAAATTCTAACTACGTTACAATTAACGAAATTTACTTAAACCCCAGATCTTTGCCTGTCCCTGCGTGGACTTGAGCTAGTTTGGCGTAATTCCGAGCATGTTCTAAAAGTTCTTGAGCTTTTTCCTCACTAATCTCTTTAACTTGGCGGGCGGGAATCCCGACAACAAGCGATCGCCTGGGGACATCTTTGGTGACAACACTACCTGCACCGACAACACTCCCCGCACCGACTCTAACTCCATCAAGAACAATGGCACCGATGCCAATTAAACAACCAGTTTCGATATGAGCGGAATGAATTACTGCCCGATGACCTACAGTTACATAATCTTCTAAAATTGTGGGTTTGCCAGGATCACCATGTAAAATAGCCCCATCTTGGACATTGCTGTATTTGCCGATCGCAATTTGCTCAACATCTCCCCTAACGACTGCCCCATACCAAACACTGGAACCTTCGGCTAAGGAAACATTACCCATGACTGTAGCATTATCAGCCACAAATGCCGCAGTTGATAAATCAGGTCTCGACCAGTAAGAATCAATAGATTGAGTCATGATTTAGAATAAGCTATTTAACGATATCAAGACAATCAAAGCTAACAAATTTTAAGCGTGTTATAAGGAAAAAGAACTAATCATATAGTATATGGATTTAGCTTTACAATACCCCGTTTTTGGCCCTGAAATTATTTGCCCTCACTGTCGGCAGTCAATTCCCGCTCTTACTCTGACAGATACTTATCTCTGCAACCGTCACGGTGCATTTGAAGCCGATCCCAAAATTGAAGAATTGGTTCACCTCCCTTCTAGCAGGCGTTGGCGACGCTGGGAAAATCAATGGTATCGACAGCACACTCATCCTGACGGCATTCGTTTTGAAATCCATGAAGCATTAGATGCCTTATATACCGAAGGTTACCGCGCAACTAAAGTGATAATTGCTTATCGCTATCGGGATTTAGTTAGCTCCTATTTGGGGCGTAGTCATCCCTGGCGAGAAAGCCCAGAGTTTAAATCGCCCAAACTCTACGGATTACCCATCAGCTTTAGTCCCGAAGAGGATGCTGAACCCCACTGGGACATTATTAACTTTACTCTTGAAAAAGAGCCTGGAGTCCCCCGTCACTATCCTTATCGCTTTTTGTTTGAATAAAGGGGCTTCGCCCCAGCTATAAGCTTTAAGCTTATAGCTACAATCAGACCAGGTATTAGACCCCGCCTGGGCAGTAGACCAAGCCTTCTACATGCCATTCGGGGGTATTATTATTTGAGTAAATTGATCTACAGAAAATGCATCATGTTTCAATTCGCACCGCCGATATCCATAAGGCGATCGCTTTTTATGAACAGTTAGGTTTCACTGTTAAGGAGCGTTTCACCACTGGTTACACCCTAGCTTGTTGGATGACTGGGTTGGGAGGAAGAATTGAACTGATTCAAATTCCTGAACCTAAACCTGCTGCTGATGCTTTTGGTGATGAACACTATGTTGGTTACTATCACTTGTCTTTTGATTTAACTGACTCAACTGCCAATTTGACTGATTGGCTCCAAAAACTAGAGCAGAAGATCAATACTCTCAGAGCAGAGGAACCAGAAAAGTTATCACCTCTCAAGATTTTACTCCAACCTGAACAACAGATGATTGGCGATCGCATTTATGAGGTGGCATTTATCGCCGATACAGATGGTTTACCCTTGGAATTTATTCGGGTTTTATGATGAAATTCTTGAAAATATTTTTAGCTATGCTTTCTCTAGGTTTAATATCCTGTCAAGCCACTAACCAATCAAGTATTGAATCAGAAAATCCCAAGATACCAGGCAAAAAAATTAGAGTAAGTTCTGGTTCTAGTGTTTCAACCTATGCAATATTTGTCACGGAAATAATGAATATTGGTCTTGAAGAACTTGGTTATAAAACAGAACCAATAAAACAGCTAGACATTCCCATAAATCATGTTGCTGTCAGTAATGGAGACTTGGATTTTTATGGTACTCACTGGGAAAAGGTGCACAATAAATTTTTTACAGAAAATGGCGGCGAAGAAAAATTTCAGCGAGTCGGAGTTGCTATTGATAATGCTGTGCAAGGCTATCAAATAGATAAAAAAACGGCAGAAAAATATCAAATAACGAACCTAAGTCAACTTAAAAACCCCAAAATTGCCAAACTTTTCGACTCAGATAATGATGGCAAAGCCAACTTAACAGGTTGCAATCCAGGTTGGGGTTGTGAATTAGTGATCGAGCATCATTTAGATGTCTATGGACTGAGGAATACCGTAGAACATGATCAAGGTAATTATGACACTTTGATGGGAGATACTGTAGCTAGACAGCTACAGGGTAAACCTATTCTTTATTATACTTACACTCCCAATTGGGTAGCTACCGTATTAGAGACGGATAAGGATGTAGTTTGGCTGGAAGTTCCTTTTACTTCCCTACCCAAAGAACAGGGAACAGTTTCAGAAGAAGATACGGTGGTAGAGGGCAAGAATTTGGGGATTGCCGTTGATAGAATTCGTATCTTAGCCAATAATAATTTTCTGGCTGATAATCCTGCTGCTAAACGTCTATTTGAGCTAATTTCAATCTCCCTTGAAGATGTTAACGCCCAACAAAAACTCGTACAAGGTGGGGAAACAAATGGGAAAGATCTACGCCGTCATGCGGAAGAATGGGTCAAGACAAATCAAGAACAGTTTGATGGCTGGTTAGAAGAAGCAAGAAGGCATTAAAACTATAAATTTAAGGCTTGATTTAGAGGATGTCTGAAAAGTATTAACCCAAGTTGCTAGTTACAGAGTTAACACAGCCGATCCACTCGAAACGTTTTCTAAAGACAACTAGAAGATTTTCTCAAGATGTAAATAAGGGTGTCTAGACTTGAGGAGGATGTAATTAATGTCATTAATTGTTTTACTAAGTTAAATTAACCATCATATAGAGTTGATCTGATAAATAGGAGTTTTAATGCTAGAACTATATCAATTTGAATTATCTCAGTATTCGGAAAAAGTCCGCCTGATTCTCGATTATAAACAGCTAGAATATCGCAAAATCGAAGTCACTCCTGGTGTGGGGCAAATCGAATTGATGCAGAAGTGTGGTAGTCGTCAAGTACCAGTGCTGAAGGATGGCAGTACCTATGTCGCTGATTCCACAGAAATTGCTTTGTATTTGGAACGCAAATATCCTGAACGCCCGATTATACCCACTGATTCTCTGGCAAAAGGACAATGTTTACTCATGGAAGAATGGGCAGATGTGTCCATTGGTTTAAACGGACGTAAAGCGTTTATTGGGGCAGTAAACCAAAATCAAAACTTTCGGACTTCTTTATTACCAGACAACACTCCCGACTTAGTTAAAACCGCTGTTGGTGCGATCCCTGGTGAGTTGCTAGAGGCATTGGGAACAGGAGTTGGCTATGGTGGAGATGCGGTTAAAGAAGCTAAAAAAAGTCTGACTCAAGATTTAGAGGCTCTCTGTCTAATTTTGCAAAATCAGCCTTATTTAACGGGAGATACTCCTACCTTAGCTGACTTAACTGTGGCAGGGTTGAGTATTTTGCTAAAGTGTCCTGTGGGTTCTTATCTCGATATTCCCGATCCTCTTAAAGGGAAAGGCATTCCAGGGCTTGCAGACAATATTTCTTTTGAACCCTTCTTCGCTTGGCGCGATCGCCTCTATGAAGATTTTCGTAAAGGTTCCAGCACTCCTACTACTTCGGGGAATGCCTCTGCACCTACTTCCATCAGTATTGATTAAGTTCAAGATTGAATCCGACTCGTCAAAGTTATTCAATCAATAAGTTGATTAAGGGGATATCTATGCCCCTTTTTTGTTTAGTAATGATATTGAATGGGAATAAAAACATACCAGAAGCACCCAAATGAAATATAACCAATATCATAGAGTCATAAATTTTATTTTTTCTAGTAATCATGAGAGTTGGTCTAAATTATTACCTAAGCGATACTAATATTGATGCGACGATTAATAATAGTCAGCGTCAATTATCCTTGGCAATATCAGCTATCCCCGAGAAACAAGCTCCCCAGTTACCGCTAAATCTCTGTTTGGTTCTCGATCGCAGCGGCTCAATGTCAGAGAATCCCCTAGAAATGGTAAAAAAAGCCGCAATCAGTATTATCGAAAAACTGAATCCAGGCGATCGCATTAGCGTAGTTGCGTTTGATCATCGAGCT
>CALLPS010000368.1 GCA_938015355.1 uncultured Pleurocapsa sp. | reverse complement strand
GCGGAGTAAGCGACACAAATCCAAGGGCGCATTCCAAGACGGAAAGACAATTCCCACTGACGACCGAGGTATGAAAATACACCGATTAAGAAGTGGAAGATTACCAATTGGTAAGGACCACCGTTGTACAACCACTCATCTAGAGAAGCTGCTTCCCAGATGGGGTAGAAGTGAAGACCAATTGCATTGGAGCTAGGTACTACTGCACCAGAAATGATGTTGTTTCCGTAAATCAAGGAACCAGCTACGGGCTCGCGGATACCGTCGATGTCTACAGGAGGTGCTGCGACAAAGGCGATTAGAAAACAAGTAGTTGCGGCTAGGAGTGTAGGAATCATCAAGACACCGAACCAACCGACATAAATGCGGTTGTTTGTGCTAGTGATCCACTGACAGAAATTCTCCCAAGCACCGCGAGTTTCGCGTTGTTGTAAAGTAGTTGTCATGTGTTTATGATTGCTTTATTTATTTAATTTTCGAGGTTCTGTTAAGAACAAGACTGGAAACAAGATAAAAATAATGTGTTTCTTTGTCTATGTATTTATATTAACTAAGTTTTCTACTTTGTGAACGTATATTAAATTGTATTTACTGATGTTAAACATAACTTTCACTTATGTTTAGAGCTGGTGAAGGAATTGCATCGATTGTGATCCGAAGTCGATACGAAGTGTAATCGCATGCAAAAATTAATTACAATTGAAATACAAACAAGCAAATTTGATTTTAAGAAACCAATGACTCATGACCATACGAAATACTGGTTGTCTGGTATCGGGGTGGGCTTAGTTGCTCTGCACTTGAACTTAAGTCAACATTTGGGAAGATCTGACTTTTTCAGTCATAGCTTTCTATTCTGGATGGTAGTACTGTTTCTGGTCTGGGAAAAACGAGATCGACTAGAGTTAAGGAGCGATCCGATTGGCAGTTTTGGCGGTATTTCCCTGTTGTCGTTAGTACTATATAAGAGTCTACATATCTTTCCAGAAGACTTTTTTTTACGAATTGCGCCTTTGCTCTCAGTTTTAGGATTGGGAATATTGGCATCTGGCATTAAAGGTTTAAAGCAATATGTCCCAGAAATTTTCTTGGTGTCATTTCTCGCTATTCCTTGGGAATTTATCTATATATTTGATGTGTCTCAGTTAACAGCAAAATTCTCTAGCTTCATCTTATGGATTTTAGGATTTGAAGTAACTCGCCAAGGAGTTTGGATCATTATGCCGACTGGTTCAGTTGAAGTTTATAACGGATGTTCGGGAGTGCGGACAATTCTACAGCTATTGGGATTGAGTTGGATTTTGTTATCTCTTATTCCGACTAATAGTTGGCAAAAAATATGGTTACTGATCGCTTCTATTTTATTAGGATTTACCATTAATGGGATGCGGATCGCTTTAATGGCAGTGTTAGTGGCAATGTCTAACGCAGAAGGTTTTACCTACTGGCACACTGGGAACGGATCTCTAATATTTTCGGCAATTTCCGTACTGATGTTTGGAACTATCTGTTTTCTGACCCTTAATCGAGAAAACTTTCAACCATAAGAGATAAACCCTAAATAAACAAAAAAACTGTCGTTTCAGGTAAGACAACGCAAGTATGATGAACGGTAAACCTCGAACTTTACTTTTGGCAACTACAGCGATCGCAACTGCTTTTGTTCTCGGAAAATCTGTATTGCATCCAGGGATAACATCTCCTCTCCCTCAGAATTACAACTTTCCCGAATTCATCACCTTATCCCCATGGCAACAATCATTTAGTAAGGCAGTTAAACCTCATATGGTTGAACCCAATGCCTATATTTCAGGAAATTTGATTGCAGGAAAACATTATCGTTATCGGCACAACGAAAAATATTTAGATATTGAAATGCGTTACTTTTCTCAAACGAATGGTGACTTAAAAAGTTTCATTACTAGCAAAACAGCAGAACTATCGTCAAGATTGAAACAAGACAGTGAGGGGGGATTTTATAGTATCTATATTTATCAGGATAAAGCATACTTGAGTGCTTGCATCAATTCCCTTGGCGGCAGCACAATCACTAGCGATCAGTTCCAAAACAATCGTCTGATTTACAATACCCACATCAAGCAAATTGTGCCCTGGTTGCTTGGTCAAAGGGAGTTTCGAGACAAACGCTGTCTGTGGGCGCATTTATCCCTGGCTTTAGATGCTGAAACCTCTGTGGAAGAAACATACCTCACTTTAGAGACAGTTTGGTTTGATTGGCATGACTGGTGGCGATCGCATTTTCCCGATGTCTAAATTATTCTGTCAATCATTTAAGTACTCTAATTCGACTATTTAGGGGTTTCTCTGGGAAGGTGGGATAAAGAGAGGCATTTTTGTCTCATGACTCCATAATTGGCTGAATTTCACCGAGATAAGTACGCCAATTATTCAACAATTGAGGATCAGAAGTTACTCCTCGTTGTAACAAAACTACTCCCTGATCAAAGCCTGTCATACCGTAGTTGCCTCCTTCAAGAGCTTGATTAATCGATCTAACGATGGTCTTAAAATTGTTGCGGTAATTAGTTAATACAACTTGATAACGTTGACTGTGTAAAAGATCGGCAATTACGTAATCTACCTGATTAATTTCTTGTTGGTCGTTCTTGATCTCTAATCCTGGAAGACGAATAACTTCTCTACGACTAGAAAGATGGGGAATCAGCAAGGTGGTACCAGAAACACTCGCATCATCTGGAATTTTTGCTAGGAAAGTCCGAATTCTAGCACTATACTCCCACTGTTCAGGAGCAGATACATAAACGAAAGGTTTAAGTGCCGTCGGAATCATAAAATATAGAGTTTCACTGGGATTGGAAGTGATCGTAAAAAAGGTTGAAAGACAAATACAAAATATCCAGAAACGGCGAAATTTTGGTCGCAGTTTACGGGGTTGACAATGGGGTAAGGATTTATGGAAGTTACCAAAACCTTGTCCTGACCACCATAAAATTGAACCATAGAATAGCCCAGGAGTAACACTCATGGCATAACGAATGGAAATACTTAATACCAGATCCCCTTTACTTAAAAATAATTTCAGCAGAGGAAACACCGATATTGCCCAGGCACCAGGAGCAAAGATGGGAATAAAAGCCAGGGGTAACCATTGTCCCAAGAGATATTTAAATGTATCCCCAAAAGGGGTCAATATCTCCTTGATGAGTAATCCAGGATTAGTAATCATATTGCCAATGATTTCTAGGGTAGAAGCCTGATCTCCTTCCGCATATTGTCCAAAGTTTTCTAACATAAATCGTTTAGAAATATCGTCAGAAAATAGAGGCATAATCAAATTGGTCAAAGTCAGCACATACAACACGCTAGTCAGACAGACAGCAAAGCCGATACGGGGATATCGACGGCTCAAGATCAAATAAACCCCAACCCCAAATAAGGTGATACCGCTATCTTCTCGGACTGCTAAGACACAGATTGTCAGAAGCACAAATAGCCACCAACAGCGTTTCTCCATTGCCAAAAGCAAACTAAAAACAAATAGGGGAATTTGGGAAATATCGTGAAAATTACCCAGAGTTGGCCCAATAACAGCATTGGCACCATAAAAACTCATAGTAATTAGAGTTGCGATCGCACTTTCTAGATATACTCTGGCAAGGGCATACAATACTAATCCTGCCGCGGTGACAAAAGTTACCTGCAAGACAGTTAAAGTAGCAGGATGAGGGAATAGATAATAAATTGGCAACCATAACAATAATGCTGGAGTGAAATGTTGTCCCAAGCGATGGTAAGCGACATCGGGAACTTCTCCGCCATGAATTACATTAGTTGAAAGCTGAGAAGAAAGAGTACTTTGAAACCAGTTACCGTGAATCCCATTCCAAAAAACTTGATTAAAAATCCCCTGATCGTAAGATGAATAAAAAGAAAAATGACGATGGAGAGTCAAACCCAGAGTACAGACAAAAAAAGCGATCGCCGTCAAGATAACCGTCTTTTTCTCAGGCTCCATACCCATTTTAGATAACATTTTTACCATTTAGAATTGTCCAACACACTATGTTCATTCCACAAGGTGATTCTATCTGCGGAATTTCCCACATGCATATCTTTGACTCTAATATTTGACTCTAATAATTAATATTTTTTGCCTAATCTGAAATTAATTTACCAAAAACCTTTGATTGAGGATGATTAAAAAAGAAAATCTGGCAAATTTAAAGTTCTATTTTAGAATAGAGAAGTGCGGAGACAAAAGTTTCCGTTCACTCCTCACACCACACTCCGCTCGGTAATTTATCGAGCGGTTTCCTCTTAATTGTGTCTAAATAAACAATATTATTATCAACAGTAGTAGCATTGCTTGTGGTTACAGTGAGGAATAAGAGGAATAATCTGTAACTTTAGATGTAAAGTCTAGTTGTTTTGCAGAGTGTTAGCCATTGACCATGGTAAAATCCTATATTATTGAAAAGGATTTATGGTTAATCAGGATTTAATTTAAGTTATGTCATCATCAGCCGCGCCAGTAACAGATGCCAGCTTTCCAACAGAAGTTTTAGAAAGCTCTGTTCCAGTACTAGTAGACTTTTGGGCTCCTTGGTGTGGGCCGTGTCGCATGGTTGCACCTGTAGTAGACGAAATTGCTGAGCAATACGAAGGACAAATCAAAGTAGTGAAGTTAAATACAGACGAAAATCCCCAGGTTGCTAGTCAATATGGTATTCGTAGTATTCCCACCTTAATGATTTTTAAAGACGGTCAGCGGGTAGACATGGTCGTCGGGGCAGTGCCTAAAACTACCTTGGCAAGCACCTTAGAAAAATATCTTTAAAATAAGTTTGCTTAATCAGCAGCAACAATGGCTTTGGCTAATCTTTTATGGGAATATAGCTAGAGCCTCCTTCTTATGGTCAATTTAAAGGTGTTCTTCTTTAACATGATCCGATCCCAGTCCATGTATATTTATCGAGGACATTAGTAGGTAACTCCGTATATATGGCTACAATAGTTGAAGATTAAAGGTCTTTCTCTTGCTTATTATGGATTATTCTTCTAGTAACTCAGAAACGTTAGACCAGCAGCTAAATGAATTACTGGCAAATTTATCTAGCCATCCCCACCAAAAGCTTATTCAAAGAGCATTAGAAGCCCTGTTGAGAATTGCCGCATCGGATACCGAAAGACTTAACTGGAAAATTTTAACGGGCTCCTTAGAAGATTTAGAGCAAGGGTCGAAAAGATTTTATCCCTATCGCCACACGCGGAAGATTGCTATTTTTGGTTCAGCTAGGACTTTACCTGAACAAGGAGAATATAAGATGGCAGTTGATTTTGCGCGCTGTATGACTCAATCAGGTTTTATGGTCATCACAGGGGCTGGGGGGGGTATCATGCAGGCAGGGAATGAAGGAGCAGGCAGAGATAACTCTTTTGGTCTTAATATCAAGTTACCTTTTGAACAAGGAGCAAACTACGCCATTGATGGTGACGATAAGCTAATTGATTTCAAATACTTTTTTACCCGAAAACTATTTTTTCTCAAAGAAAGCGATGCGATCGCACTTTTTCCTGGAGGATTTGGGACTCAAGACGAGGCATTTGAAACACTCACCCTTTGTCAAACAGGTAAATACGGCCCTGTACCATTAGTATTAGTAGACCAACCTGGTGGAGATTACTGGCACTCCTGGAATGAATATGTCTGTAAGCAGTTGCAAGGCAAAGGGTTAATTAGCCCTGAAGATCCTAGCTTATACACAATTACCGATCGCCTGGACGTAGCTTGTCAAACTATTAAGGATTTTTATCGAGTTTATCATTCTAGTCGCTATGTTGGAAAGCTTTTTGTAATGCGCCTCAAGCTAGAGTTACCAGAAGTGGCAGTCGAACAGCTAAATCAGGAGTTTTCTGATATCCTTAGTCAGGGAGAAATCAAACAGACTAGTGCTTTGCCAGAAGAACAGCAAGATTTAGACACAATTGATCTGCCTCGATTGATTTTTTACTTTAACCAGAAAAGTCTTGGTCGCCTTTATCAGCTAATCTACAAAATTAACTGTTTAGGAGCTTCCTGTGATGCAACGGAACATCCTGAATTAAAGTAAACTATTTGATATCACGAAGATATTTAAAGGGTGAGCGAAATTTACTGTGGTACTGAGATAGGGAGATCATTATTCCCCAAGTCCCCAAATCCCCAAGTCCCCAAACATTTTTTCGTTAACCCATACTTAAATTAGTGCTTTACTTGCCACTGCAATATCCTTAATCCTGAAAAGATCAACTGCTCAGATCGAGCTAAGTTAATAAAAAAAGATTAATATTAAGCTTTGTATAAATATTCGTTTTATATCTCAATATTTTCTTTAGATTTGCTCTGACTGAACTAAGATTTAGATTGTTAGCGTCCCTAGGGTCTGAACAAAGCCTCTAGGCGAAGCCAATGAAACCCATTATCTAAAGGTGAAGCAGTTTGAATACTACATTATTACGCCAAACCTGGAATTTAATTGAGACAACTAACGCGGGGGAACTCTTGGAAATTAGCGATTCTGAGTTGATTCAGCGACTTCTAAGACGTTTAGATGCACAAAATCCCCTTGCGGATCAAGAGCGAGCCAACGTCAGTGATTATCTTCTTTCTAAAATGAATTTGATTAAAGATACCGCAGAATCCCGCTTGGTATCAGTATAAATATCAGTATAAATAAACTTTTGACATCCTCCTCGTCTTAAAAGACAAGGATTATGGTTATTAGTTATTAGTATTTAATTAGCTACTAAAAACTAAATACTAAATACTACGAGTAAGTACCCAGTCACGGGGTAGGCTTTACATTGTGCCCTTGTGGTAAACTCAAATCGACGGTAAAGAATCAGTTATCGAATATTACAGCTATACATCTACTCTTTAAATCCACAACCTATCAGGAGCGTATAGTTTAGATTTTGCGCCAAATTTGCCAGCTCTGATTTATTAGCCAAATTAGCTGTCTTACTTGGATAGTTCGTCTTTGTAATAGTTGGTAACGCTGGCGAACGTGGTAAATATTGGTTTGTCCTTGGTTAATAACTTCGGGAGCACTTTTCAGTAAGACAGAGAAATATTTTTCGTAATTAATCAAAATAGCAGTAATCCGAGAAATTAGTCCCCGCAATTGCAAAATTCTCAAAGCTATGTAAATATTGAGCAGCGTAATTGATAAATTAACCGCGATAATCAAAAATATCATTAATTTGTTTGTAGCTGAGTCCAATTAATTAGTCAAAATTAAATGAAACTGCTGGTTCTAAGCAATGGTCATGGAGAAGACATCATCGCCATCCGTATTATAGAACGACTGCAACAAGATATTTCCGAATTGGAATTAGCTGCACTGCCAATAGTCGGACAAGGTTATGCCTATAAAAAGCTCAATATTCCCCTGGCGGGAAGAGTACAGCAAATGCCTTCAGGGGGATTTATTTATATGGGAGGCAAGCCACTGTTGCAAGATCTGCGTGGTGGTTTACTTAAACTAAGCATCGAACAGTTGAAGTTAGTACGTCAATGGGGAAAGTCAGGAGGTGCTATTTTAGCAGTAGGGGATATTGTCCCGTTGCTATTTGCCTGGTTGAGCAAAGCTAATTATGCCTTTGTGGGGACGGCTAAATCTGAATATTATCTGCGAAATGAAACTCATTGGTTGCCTCAAACCTCCTGGATTGAGCGCAAAATTGGCTCAGTCTACCTGCCTTGGGAACGCTGGTTAATGAGTCGGAGTCGATGTCAGGGAGTTTTTCCCAGAGATAGTTTAACTACTGAAATTTTGCAACAATGGTCAATTCCTGCCTATGATCTAGGTAATCCGATGATGGATGGAATTACGACTAAAAGCGAGAGTCGAGCATCAGGGCAGCTCAACGTTTTACTTTTACCAGGCTCCAGAATGCCTGAAGCTATAAGAAATTGGCAAAAGATTTTAGTTGCGGTTTGGTCAGTAATTAAAATGTTCTCCCAAGAGGAATTAACCTTTAGTACAGCGATCGCTCCTGCCTTAGATTTAAAACCGTTTATTATCCATGCCGTGACTCAAGGATGGCGGGTGGGAGCAAGTTATCCGCAGATCGTGACCCTCTCTCAAAATAACCGTACTTTGGTGTTGACTCAAGAACGTAATCAACATTTCTTTAAACAGACAGATATAGCGATCGCCATGGCGGGGACAGCTACGGAACAATTTGTGGGATTAGGGAAACCTGCGGTGATATTTCCTGGAGAAGGACCTCAATTTACTTATGCTTTTGCCGAAGCACAATCTCGGTTACTGGGTTGTTCGATTGTGATGGTGCCAAGTCCTGATCGAGTGGGAGGTGCGATCGCTGATATCATTAATGATGAACAACTCCTCAAGCAAATTGCGATTAATGGTAAACGCCGTATGGGAGAAACAGGTGCTGCGGCGAGAATTGCCACCTGTCTGGGAAAGACCTTACTTTCTACTGAAAATTACAGCCAGTTTTAGATAAAAATAGCGAAAAGTTATCTCCCCGCAATTTTTTCCAGACAAGATTCCTTAAAATAGTCATTTTAAGGTTAAGTAATAGATATGGAAAGTATCAGTGATTTACATGATCGTGATTTCAATCTTTGGATAGAACAGGTTAAATCGACTCTCTCTAATAGAGATCTCAGCAATATGGATTGGGATAATTTGATTGACGAAATTGATGATATGGGCAAATCTGAAAAGAGATCCCTGGAAAGCTACTTAGAACGATTAGTTGAACATATTCTTAAGCTACAGTATTGGCATCAACATCGCGATCGCAATTATAAGCATTGGCAGGTAGAAGTAGTTAATTTTCGTAACCGCATTAAAAGACTGCTGAAGCGAAGTCCTAGCTTAAAAAGGTATATGAAAGAAATATACGTTGAAGTTTATCAAGATGCTGTGGATTCTCAGAAAATTGAGTTTGATATTCCTGATGATCATTTTATTGAGTTGGAGAAAATGATGGAAAAAGATTATTTTGGATAATTATCACGGTAATCTAATTTTGCTTCCACGGGCAGACTCTAATAAGTATGAGAGGATAACTGATTTTAAGAGATGGGCAATCAATTGCAATGTTTAATCTTTGACGTAGATGGAACTTTAGCCAACACGGAAAGAGATGGACATCGAGTAGCATTTAATCGGGCTTTTAGAGAAGCAGAGTTGGACTGGCATTGGTCGGTAGAATTTTATGGTGAATTGTTGACGGTTTCGGGAGGAAAAGAACGGATCAAATATTTTCTCCAGCAGTATCTACCTGATTTTGAGCAACGTTCAAGCAGCGCACGAATGGATTCGGGCAACCTTGAGCCAGGAAAAGAGGAGACAGACTTGGTGGCTTACCTACATAAACTGAAAACCAAGCATTACTTAGAATTACTCCGCAGTGGCACAATTCAACTACGCCCAGGTGCCAAAAGATTAATTGATGAGGCGAGAGAGGCGGGGATTACTTTGGCGATCGCTACTACGACATCGTTACCTAATGTAATTGCATTATTAGAGAAATATCTTGATCTCGATTGGTTTGAGGTGATTGCCGCAGGGGATATTGTCCCCGCAAAAAAACCCGCCCCCGATATTTATCATTATGTGGTGAATCGTTTAGGGTTTGCCCCTGAAAACTTCCTCGTGATTGAAGACTCGGACAATGGACTAGAATCAGCGATCGCCGCAGGATTAAAAACCATTGTTACCGTAAACAACTACACTGAGCAACAAGATTTTAGTCAAGCCGCTTTGGTAGTCAGCGATTTGGGAGAGCCTGACCAGCCTTGTCAAGTTATTCAAGGTAGTGTTGCAGGGGAATATATCGATTTAGCTAGTCTGCGATCGCTTATTGAGTGACGTTATATTCTGCTTATTTAAAAGCGATCACACAAAGACTTAAAATTACGTTAATGAAATTAAGAGATGTAGCTACTGAAATTGTCATCGATTCTCGAAAATTAACAGACTATGCACTTAACCCAGATAATCCTAAAGGTGCGGATAAAGCGGTAATGTTTGAGGGTCATTTGGGTTTTACTAGAAATAATTATCAACTGCTGTTAGATAGAATTAAGGCAAATGTACTCGACGCGGAAGCAATTGTACAAAAACAAGATATCCACGGACAGAGATACCAAGTAGATTTAGAAATAACAGGAGTACAACCAAGACAACAAGAAGTTGTGAGAACAGCTTGGATAATTAAACGAGATAGCACGGTAGCGCGTTTAGTAACGCTTTATGTTAGAAAAAGAAAATGAATCAGCCTGAATTATTCGATATTGTAGAACTACTAGTAGATTTACC
>CALLPS010000367.1 GCA_938015355.1 uncultured Pleurocapsa sp. | reverse complement strand
ACTGTAAAGAGTCTGTTGTAACTCAGGAAGAAGAGTTTTAATTTTCTCATCATCCTCGGCAGCTACCGCTTCTTTGAGGTCTTTAATTTGACCTTCAGCTTTCTCTTTATCCCCAGCAGGTACTTTGTCTCCCAACTCAGTGAGTTGTTTCTCTGCTTGATAAACCAAGGAATCAGCCTGGTTTTTGCGATCGATCGCTTCACGGCGTTCTTTATCTGCACTAGCATTCGATTCTGCTTCTTGTACCATACGATCTACTTCATCATCAGGAAGAGTAGATGCTCCAGTAATACTAATCGACTGTTCCTTACCTGTACCCTTATCTTTCGCCGTTACGTTCAAGATACCGTTAGCATCAATATCAAAGGTAACTTCGATTTGAGGGACACCACGAGGGGCGGGAGGAATACCGTCGAGGCGGAAAGTACCCAAACTCTTATTGTCTTTACCAAATTCTCGCTCACCCTGTAGAACATGAATTTCTACATTGGTTTGACCGTCAACAGCCGTCGAGAAGGTTTCCGATTTTTTAGTGGGAATAGTGGTGTTGCGGGGAATAATCTTGGTCATTACCCCACCCAAAGTTTCCACACCAAGGGATAGAGGAGTAACGTCTAGCAGCAAGATATCTTTGACTTCTCCAGCCAAAACCCCAGCTTGAATCGCTGCACCAACAGCTACTACCTCATCAGGGTTAACAGTTTGATTAGGAGATTTGCCTAGAACCTTTTGAGTAATGTCAACAATCGCTGGAATACGAGTTGAACCACCCACCATCACAACTTCGTCGATCGCTTCTTTAGCTAGCTTAGAATCCTTAAGAGCTTGCTCTACAGGGATACGACAGCGATCGATTAAATCAGAACAGAGTTCTTCAAACTTAGCTCTAGTTAAAGAAACATCAAGGTGTTTGGGACCATCCTGAGTAGCGGTAATGAAGGGAAGGTTAATGTCTGACTGGGTGGCGCTAGAAAGTTCAATTTTTGCTTTCTCTGCTGCTTCAGTTAGACGTTGTAAAGCCTGGTTATCTTTACGGAGGTCAATACCTTCATTTTTTTGGAACTCGCTAGCAAGGTAGTCAACGATCTTTTTATCAAAGTCATCACCACCAAGGTGAGTATCCCCAGCGGTAGCCAGTACTTCAAATACCCCATCCCCTACTTCTAGGATAGAAACGTCGAATGTACCACCACCCAAGTCAAATACCAAGATGGTTTCATTGCTTTTCTTATCCAAACCGTAAGCTAGAGATGCTGCGGTAGGTTCGTTAATAATCCGTAATACCTCAACCCCAGCGATTTTACCCGCATCTTTAGTGGCTTGACGCTGAGAGTCATTAAAATAAGCAGGAACAGTAATTACTGCTTGAGTTACCTTTTCTCCTAAATATTTACTAGCATCTTCGATGAGCTTCCGTAAAACTTGAGCTGAAATTTCTTCTGGGGCGAATTTCTTATCTTGTGCAGGACAGTTTAGCTTAACGTTGTCGTTCCCGTCTTTAACTACTTCATAAGCTACTTCCTTAGTTTCATTACTTACCTCATCGTGCTTACGCCCAATAAACCGTTTAACCGAATAGAAGGTGTTGCCAGTGTTCATTACCGCCTGGCGTTTAGCAATCTGACCAACTAGAAGATCGCCATTTTTAGCATAAGCAACAACTGAGGGAGTAGTTCTAAAACCTTCCGCATTAGCGATAACAGTGGGTTTTCCCCCTTCCATCACTGCTACACAAGAGTTAGTGGTTCCTAAGTCAATACCAACAACTTTTGCCATACTTTAAACAATTACTCCGAATTTAACAACAAAAACTAAATTTATTTTTTTAGGTAGTCAACGTTGCATCTGATTAGTGCTATGCAATGCTGTAGATGATTTGTGACTCTTATTGGTTTGCTTAACTCCCCTCAGTTATCACCAACAATCAAAGTAAACTTCGTTGCAAGTTGCAAAACGAGAAGCTAATCTTTGACTTCATCTTTATACATAGTGCAAGCTGATGATAAGTGTTAGGTAGTGTAGTTTTCCGAACCTTGGGGTGGCGGTTGCAGAGAAGTTAACTTAAAAAACTACTAGTTTCTAACTAGATGTAGTTTCCTTCGTGATAATTTTAACTAGACGAGAATTTAAGTTTAATATGCCAAGTTTACAAGAAACATTAGCCAAAGACGTTGCGGATATTACCTGGAAAGATTTGCTGCCTCATGCGAAAAGAGATGCGATTATTGTCATTCAAGATGATTTAGAACTTTCTGAAGTTGCAGCAGCGATCGCTGAGGATAATACTGCCTCGGTTCAAGGATGGATTGGGACTAAATCTATTTTTAAGCCAACTTCTGAACAACTTACCGCTTGGAATCAGACACCCCAAAAGCAATTTCTCGCTCTAATTGTTCAGCCTTTTGTGGTGATTAAAGAAATAAATAACTCCGAAGAAACAAATTAATTGATTTCTTAAATAGTTATAATAATTATGCAGTGAAACTAGAGATACAAACAAACGATATATAGCTATTGACGATGAGCATCAAAGCTACGAGAGATGCTGCTCTAGCTTCAGTTAGATTAAGTAATTGAACATAGCCAGCCTGTAGGGTTAAGGCACTATAAGAGCAGCCTAATAGCAACAAGGGAATAATTAGGGATAGGGCTGAGACAGAGACAAATCCGATTAACACAGCAGACAATGCCCAAGGTGCGATCGCAACCCCCGCAATAAAAACATCAATCGAAAAATTGCCCCGATGATGCCAAAAGTAACGCATCATGCTACCCGTAAGCATAAAGCTAATAAAGGGAATAGTGCCGATGAGAAATAATTGCCAGAAGGATAAAGAAAATGATAATCCAATCATAAAGTAGCTACAGACAAAGCAAAGACTGGAGAATATGCCATAGAGAGTTCCCACCCGTTTCAATTGCCTATCTTCTAAACGAGAAAATGCGGGTAACAGCCCTCCTCCTGGATCAAAGAAGGAAAGACCCAAAGTTGCCAAAAAATTATAAAACACGCCATTTTTTTGACCTGTGGAACTATCTTTGATTAACTCATGAACTGCTTTTTGAGTTCGACGATAAGCATCATAGTTTTTTTGTGAGAGAAACAACTCCGCCGCCCTAGATAAATCATTGACCGCAGCAGGAGTATTTTGTTGTTCTTTGTAGGAAATACCTCGATAGTAATAAGCTTGAGGATAATTTTTATCTTGAGCGATCGCAAAACCGTAAGAGTCAATCGCGGGCTGTGTATAACCTAAGCTAAACCTCGCTCTGCCCTGATAATAGTAGGCTTTAGCTACAGTAGGGTCGATACTAAATACTTCATAGCAGTCGTTGAGAACTCCCTGATTGTCTCCCAGTTTATAACGCATTTCACATCTTTTGAGATAAGCATCAACAAACTTGGGATTAATCTGAATTGCTTTGGTGTAGTCATCAATTGCCTGACGATATTCTTTGGTTTGAGTTCGACGAAGACCACGATTATAAAAATCTAAGGCTGTTGTCGGACTCTGTTTTGCTCTGTTTTCATAAGACTTTCTCGCTTTTGGTGGCGGAGCCTGGGTCGGGCGACGATCATAACTACGACGTTTACTGTTGTCAGACAATACATCATAAGCTTGAGAAATCTGTTTGAATTTCTCTGCCGAAATTGGATCATCAGGATTTAAATCAGGATGATATTGACGGGCTAATCGGCGAAAAGCTACCTTGATTTCTTGAACACTCGCATTTTGAGATACTCCCAAAATTAAATAATAATTTTCCGTGTAATTTTTCGCCCTTGCCATTGATTTCCACTATATTTCTCTTATCGCCATTGATTCTAGTTTAAGACATAGGCTCAAAGGCATTGCTAGCAATGGTCACATTTAGGTGATTTTACTACTAATCTTCATAAATTTCGACCAGAAACTTTAAAAAAGAATAATCCAAATTAAAGTTCCACGACAGATCTAACAACTGCGTCTATTTTGAACTGAGCCTCTCAACTACATTAGACCTCTTGCATGAATAGAAGATTAATTATTTTTCCCTTTAACCTTAAGGGTCGCGGTATTGTCTAGGGTTCCCCCTTTCTCTCTTCCTTCGATAGTTAATTATGATTCGTGCGACACGAAGTTAGTCCTTTAGGGCAAGAAGTTTATTGTGCTTGATCCCAGTATGTTTGATCCCAGTGCCAGATTTAACTTGGTCACTTGAAGATGGTTAGAGTATACTGTTGAAACTTTGTACCTGTATAGTAGCGATTAAGAAATAGTTACTATAGCTAAGGTAGATTTAATCAAATGTATTTATTATTGGCTAATATTCGACAACTTTATATTTAATGCTATATGCAAACTTTTTTTATCGTCTGGGTGGGACAAGTAATTTCTCTATTGGGGACAAAGCTCACTGAATTTGCTTTAGGTTTTTGGATTCTGGATCAGACTTATCAAGATACAGGGACAATTACCCAGTTTGCCTTGACCATCTTATTTATGTATCTGCCCAAGGTCATTATTTCTCCTTTGGCTGGAGTACTAATCGACCGCTGGAATCGCCGTTATGCGATGATTATGAGTGATTTGGGAACAGGACTAGTAACGATCTCGATCTTATCCTTGGTCTGGTCAGATAATTTAGCCGTTTGGCATATCTATATCGCTTTAATTGCTTCATCAAGTTTGAATGCTTTTCAACAGCCAGCCTATACAGCGGCGATCGCTCAACTAGTGCCCCCGAAGAACCTAAGTCGTGCCAATGGCATGGTACAGGCTTCCTTTGCGATCGCCAAGATTGCCTCTCCAGCGATCGCGGGTTTGCTCTTGAATTATTTTGGTTTGAAAACTATTTTATCGATCGATATTGGAACTTTCCTGATTGCCACTATTACTCTAATTAGCGTTAAGTTTCCTGATTTTAAAAGATATACCAGAGTCAAAAGAAAAGTAGTTAATCAGGTGATTGTTGATGCGGTGGCGGGTTGGAATTATATAGTTTTGAGACCTGGGTTAGTGCGTTTAGTTTGCTTTATTGCCATTAGCTACTTCACTATGGGCATGATTGAGGTGGTGGTCTGGCCCTTGCTATATCAACCAGGGTCTACAGAGCAACTAGGTTTTGTCTTGTCTGTGGGGGGCTGTGGAATGCTTTTGGGAAGTGTCCTGATGAGTCTTTGGTCTGGACCTAATAATCGGGTTAAGGCAATCATCGTTTTTGTCGGGTTTCAGGGACTAATTGTGTTGGTGGGTGGTTTAAAAATTTCTCCCCTGATTTTAGCGGTTGGTATCTTTGGCTATCTATTCTCTCAACCCATTATTGTCAGCTGTAACCAGGCAATTTGGCAAAGCAAAGTTCCTAGTCGCCTTCAGGGAAGAGTCTTTGCCCTACAACAGACTTTAGAGCGATCGCTAGCAATCTGTGCTTATTTATTAGCAGGACCTCTGGTGGATAATGTTCTCAATCCTTTAATGGCTGAAGGGGGGATTGTCGCTCAAACGATTGGCAAATTTGTCAATACAGGAATGGGTCAAGGAGTTACTTTGCTCCTAGTCATCTTGGGAATGATGAATATTATGGTTGTGGCGATCGCCTATCGTGAGCCTCGTCTACGTTATTTAGAAAGGGAATTACCTGACCGTAATCAGTTTCAAAAAAACAATACTAAAACAGCTTAAATGAAATAGCTTAAATAAAATAGCTTAAAATAGTGGCGTTGGTGAATCAAAGTATGATTTCATAATTTTGTTTTATTCAACTAAATTTAAAATGCTTAGAGCTTAAAGCTTGGAGCTTAAAGCTACGAAAAGAAACATTATATACGTCATACATAAAATCACCAACGCCAAAATA
>CALLPS010000366.1 GCA_938015355.1 uncultured Pleurocapsa sp. | reverse complement strand
ACCTCGGACTTATGTAGGAGTTAAGTTCCTTTGTTTATTTCGAACTTTCTATAATTAATACGAACAAACCATCCCCATGTGAGGTCGAGATGGAGAAAACCACTGTTTGAATCACTGTTTCGCTGTTATGTTTGAACAATGTAGTTAGGCGTAATTTGGATGTGTGCGAATTTTAACACAAAATATTATTGGTGTCAACCCTAACTTCTGTAATGAAGAGTGTATAAATTTATTATGAACGTTTTCATCTTATAGCCAGGATCGTAATTATTATCAACATCGAGGATTACCTTGAGAAATACGCCGATGGTTAGAGCGATCGCGATTACCGATAATATTGTCTCTATTCCCAGGGCGCGCCGCATTGATTGTCTGTATTTGGTAACAAAATCTAACATCAAGAATAAATAGAGAGAGGAATATCGATTAATTTTGTTTGGAAGTAAACAAAGAAAATCTTTCGACACAGGAAACCACAGCAAATACTGCCAGAATAATCACCACCGCTACAAAATAGAGAAATCGCTGCATCAAGGCAAATTTTACGGCACTGGCATCGGGGACATCAAATAAGCCTAACAGCCCAATCCAACTAAATTCCATTAGTCCGAGGTTTGCAGGAGTAAAGCTGAGCAGCATTGCCAATTGGACGATGGGAGAAATAAATGCTATTGCCCACAGTTTGATTTTAAATCCTCCTGCGATCGCAATTAGAACTCCGCGAATTATCCAGACGATATAACGAAAGACTGAAACCCAATAAAGATAAAGAGTGAATTTTTTACTTAATATAGAGTTGTTATCTGTAGCTATTTCTGCTGGGGAGGAGTTGCTTTTTCCTGATTTTAATTGCTTGACCCAAGTTAAAGCTTTAATCAAGAAAGATATAATACGACGGTGCCATTTATTAATAATAAAATGGGTCAAAATAATTGTAGCAATCCACATAAAAACTGCTACAGATAAGGAAATATATTTCAGAACATATAATAGAGAAGCGGGAAATAAAAGTAGGGGAATCAATAGATTAAAAAATTGGTCGTATACTACTGATAAAAAGCCTCGGGAAAAGGAACTAATTTTATGAACTCTTAGGGCTAAGTTTTGCACCATAACCATGCCCACATATTGAGGCATAAACTGCATTGTCATACAGCCTAACGTAGTATAAAAAAAATAAAACTTTAATGGTTGCTGATTATCTGGAGTTAGTTTTTGGGTCACCAAACCCCACTTATATGCCGTAATAAGAGTATGGACAATTAAAGCCACAATTGCTAATCCTGCATACCAAGGATTTAAGCTATAGAAACTTCCAACGATTTGCTCAAAATCAACTTCAGTAAAGCGGAGAATCAACCAGACTAAGAAAAAGCCTAGAGCCAGAGATAAAACACTAGAGATAATATTCCTTTTAGTCAGCATTTATTCATTAGTGGCATGAGTTAGGTTTTACTATTTTGCTTAGGGATTAGGGATTAGGGATTAGGGATTAGGGATTGGGGATTGGGGATTGGGGATTGGGGATTGGGGATTGGGGATTAGAATTTAGCTATGATTTTCAAACATTAAACCAAGTTATTGTAGCTCCATTTTGTTACTAAGTCTAAATCCAGTAATTCTGAAACTTTAGTTACCTCTGATTGATATTGTCTCATCAAATTAACTTTAATATCTTCAGGCATTGTTGCTTTTGGGGCTTGATGCCAGAGAAACTTTTCAACAATATTGTCTCTTACAAAATCATTGAACTCTTGAGAAAGTAAGTTTTTAGAAATACTTTTCACCAAAGGACTATTGATTAAATTATTAATAGCCTTAAATTTAACCTCCTTATTAACATTGACAGAGGAATATTCAGGAGTAAAACCAGATTCTACCCCTAGAAATTCTAATATCTCTCTAAAAATACGATCATTTTCTGACTTGAATTCTTCAAAAATTATGACTTTAACTTGCTCAGGACTAAAGCGATCGCAGTACCTTTTGACCTGTTGATAATATTGAACTCTTTGGGAATAATAAAGATAACTAGGACTAGTAACCCTAGGACTAAGAAACTGTTCCTGTTTCCGCTTAGTTTCTAGATCTAAAGCCGTTAAAAAATCTGCCTCATTCTCTTCCGTAAACTTGACATAGTGACTATGAAGGGAATAAAGAAATTTAGCAGGCTCTCGTAAAATAATAATAATTTTAGCGTCAGGATTAAAATTATAAATCTTCTCTGCTGCTACCTGAGAGTATAGATAATTAGTAGAAGATTCCCCCGCAATTTTGACATCCTTGGCTTTGCTAAAGAGCTGGAGATAAGCAGACTCATTTCTAAAGTCAAAAAAACGTTGTTTGCCATAGGCGCGATCACTTTCTAAATGAAAATCAGCACAAAAAAAATGTGGCTCTTTAATGCTCGACATATATATTTCAGGATGCTGTCCCAAAAATTGGTGTAGAGCAGTTGTTCCAGATTTAGGCTGCCCGACAATAAATAAATTAGGCTTCATAAAGATCACGATTAAATGTTAAATTAGGCTGACCCCTGAGCCTGTAATTTGGCTTTGAGGCGAGCCGAGATGCGCTCTTGAATACGGGAATCTTGCCAGTATCTCCGCCATCCCAGAGGGCCTAGTAAAATAAACGACCCAGCTAGTTTCAGCAGATTTGGTGATTTTCCATGGACAATCGCTGCCAGGGTAGTATTAACTTCCGTGGAGAAAAAAGCCACCTTGCTTACTTCCTTGGTCGATTGGGGAGTAAGGTGCTTATCTACTACTGACCGCATCTGTTGGCGAAATTCTACTACACTAGAGCTGCGACGAATTGTTTGAGAATCGCCATGAACTCTAAAAGCAGCTAAGGGCTGAGGAATATAACAAGTATTACCCCTTGCCGCGAGCTTCAGCCAGAAATCCCAATCGGCGGTGTACCATAGCTCATTATTTAAACCTTCGACCTTTAAAGCTCCCTCACGCTTAAAAACAGGTGCGGGAATAGCAATGAAATTTTGAATTAACAGTTTTTCCATCATCGCCTCCGCAGGGATCGCTTGACGCTTGGCTGACATTGGGCAACGCCATAAACCCAAAGGCTTCCCTTGATCATCAATAAACACTGAGTCGTGGAGATAAAGACTGGCTTGAGGATAGGCTGCGATCGCATTTCTAATATTTTTTAACCTTCCTTCTAACCACAGATCGTCCTGATGGAGGAAACAGGCATATAAACCCTTAGCTTCTGCTAAAGCATGGTTAGTATTAGCGACCCAGTTTCCCTGTCTGGCTTTGGTAATCAGCTTAATATTGAGCTGATTCTGATATGTTTCGACAATTTCTAAGGTATTATCCGTTGAGCCATCGTCAATCACCACACACTCAACTTCATTGTCTTGTTGCACAACAATTGAATCAAGAGCTGCCGCTAAATACTTACTTCCGTTATAGGTGGGAATAATCACCGATAACCAGGGTTGTTTAATCATCGTTTTAATCCCAAAATACTTAAGAAAAAGCTGGAGAAAATTACTTGGATACCCAAAGCTAGACAAGTTACTCCAGGAATAACAATCGGCATAGTTTCTGTAGGGTTAAGAGAGCCAAAATCATGCTGCCCCCAAACTCCAAAGGCATAAATGGAAGCTGCCATTCCCAGAGTTAAGAGTACTGTCCCCGCAATCAAACCTGTTTCTAAATTGAGATAATTAAACAATCTGTTTAAACGTCTGTCTTCTGGTAATAATCCCTCGCTAATACCAAATACTTTGGTAAAGAGGGCAAACATCACAATTTGAAACCCAATCGTCATGGCGGAAGAAGAATAAAGCAGGCTATGAACTTTGGGACTGGGTAAGAGAGATAGTGTTCCTAAAAATCCTGCCAAAATCATAAAGATACCAGGATAGAAAAACAACCATCGCGGACTATACATTAATAAAAAGCGCAGGTGTCTCCAACCATCACGCCAAGTATTCAGATGAGGGGGACGACTACGACCATCAGGAGATAAAGTCGTTGGTACTTCAGTAACCTGCATTTTGTGCAAAGTCGCCTTAACTACCATCTCACTGGCAAATTCCATCCCCGTGGTTTGCAAGTCCAAATGAGAGATTGCATCTTTGCGAAAGCCTCGCAATCCACAGTGAAAATCATTACAGGCACTACTAAATAAAAGCTTACCAATACCTGTTAATACAGGGTTACCCAAATAGCGATGTAGGAAAGGCATTGCCCCAGCCTCAATTCCACCGAGGAAACGATTCCCCATCACCAAATCATAGCCATGACGTAGCTTGGCAATAAAAGGATTAAGGTTACTAAAATCATAGCTATCGTCGGCATCACCCATGATGATGTATTTGCCCCTGGCAGCAGCAATTCCGCCCTTGAGGGCACTACCATAGCCCTTCGCGGGAACATCCACGACTCTCGCATTGAGCCTTCTGGCTATTTCTTGGGAACCATCATTACTACCGTTGTCGGCTATGATTACTTCTCCAGCAAGGTCATTTTCGGTGATAAACCACTGAGCTTTGCGAATACAGGTTTCTAAAGTTTCCGCCTCATTCAAGCAGGGCATGATAATCGAAACTTCGATCGCATTTTTTGGCTCAAGGCGATCGATACGTCCACTTGCTGGTATTTCTCTGGTGCTTATATTACCCAACATAATTAATCCTTCTTTGATGATTAGTTAAAAGTCTTAGACTTGATTTGTCGATTTATCACTTGCAGATACTTCTTGCTTTGGTGCGCTTGAATTAACAGCTAAACCAAAAAAAATAAAATATAAGATAAGTAGCAACTTAGCGGGGGAAATTAAGCTAAATGTTGATCTCTGGAAGGGTCAGTTAACCAAATTATTAAGGAAGATAATCTGGTTTTTTAGCAATCTGACTGCCTTTCATCTTTGAATAGAAAAACTAACATAATCGTTTTTTTTACATTTGTTTTAGCTTAATCGTGATTAGAAATACAATTTATTAGTACCTTGCTGCTGTTTTTCAATAAAAATAATCAATAAAGTAAAGTAGTGAATGGATTTAGATCAAGCTAATGATTAAGTCCGTATTAAGAAAGTAGCTAATTAGTGTAAAAGTCTGGTGAATAAATGGATGTGGTCATCCCAAAGATATTAAGGAGTAAATTGGAAAATGAATAATATTTGAGCCTAAAAATAGCTACTGATAGATGGCAAACCTATGACCTTAAAGGATAGTAGCTGATATCTAATTGCCAATATTATTCGTAATTTAGGCAGTCATGTGAAATTTTCTAGTTAAATTAATCAGCAAATTTCCGCGAAAATACTTAGAATTGCCGCAGTAATTTCTCTTCAGTTTTTACAGATCATGCAACTCAAGCAAAAAGCAATCATCATTCTCTTGCTCATCGCGATCGCAGGTTTAACGTTATTATCGGCAGTAGTTCATCTGTTCACTGAGTGGTGGTGGTTTGATGCGGTAGGTTTTACTCCAGTTTTGTGGCAGCGTCTTCGATGGCAAGTTGTTATTTGGCTAGGCACAATTACTCTCTATGGGGCTTTTTTACTCTTTAATTACTGGTTAGCCTTATATCTGACACGAGAGCGGGCTTTTCGGTTTTTGGAATCAAGCGAATTGGAACCCTATACTAAAAGATTTGCTAACTATATCGCCATACTTTTGGTTTTTATCGTTGCTCTGGGGATGGCTAATATTAGCACTGGATTCTGGGATTTATTACCCCAGTTTTTTAACTCGACAGAGTTTGGTGATCTCGATCCCATTTATCAACAGGATCTAGGCTTTTATTTATTTCGTTTGCCTTTACTAGATAACTTAGAAAATTGGTGCTTAACCCTATTAATTACAGGACTAGTATTGTCCCTCTTGGTTTACATCTTTAAAGGTATAATTCGCTTCGACTGGCAGTGGAAAAACTTGGTCATCGAACGGGAATGGCAAAAACTAATTACCAAACCGATTAAAATTCATCTTAGTTTCTTATTAGCTGCGATCGCCATAGACATTGCTGTGGACTTTTGGCTCGAACGCTATGAACTACTTTATTCTGCTCAGGGAGTAGTTTGGGGAGCCGACTATACCGATACTCATGCCCGTCTCTTTGCTTTCTGGGTAATGATTATCGCTTCTGTATTGTTCGGAATCTGGCTAATTTTTGCTACCTGGTCTAATAGTTTGTTGCGTCCCCTCTACGGTATTGGTGTCTATGGCTTAATTTTAGTGATTGTTAATGGTACTTATCCTGAGTTGCAACAGCGCTTCGTAGTTGAACCCAATGAATTAGCCAGGGAGATGCCCTATATTAAACACAATATTGAGTTTACGCGACAAGCTTACGATTTGTCAAAAATTGAGGTGCAGGATTATCAGCTTAATGAATTAGGTGATTTTGATGTCAATCTGATCTCCAAAAATCAAGGGACCATCGATAATATCCGTCTTTGGGACGATCGCCCTCTGCTTCAGACTTATCGTCAATTACAAGAAATCCGTTTCTACTATAAATTTCATGATGTTGATGTCGATCGCTATACCCTCAATGGTGATTACCGCCAGGTAATGCTTTCCCCCAGGGAGTTTGATTATACTCAAGTCCCCTCCTCAGCAAAAACTTGGGTCAATCGGCGGCTTAAATATACCCATGGTTACGGCTTGGTTATGAACCCTGTTAATGAGGTGACTGCGGACGGCTTACCTGTATTATTTGTCAAAAATATTCCCCCCGTATCCCAAACTGATTTAACTATTCAAGAGCCAAGAATTTATTATGGAGAACAAACTACAGACTATATTTATACGGGGATGGATACCCCAGAATTTGACTATCCCCGTGGTGCGGAAAATGCCTTTACTAAATACGATGGTTTAGGTGGTGTCCCATTAAACAACTGGTGGCGTAGATTAGCCTATGCTTACGACCAAGGAAGTCTGAAGATTCTGATTTCCAGCTACTTTACCCCAGATTCCCGCATTCATTACTATCGACAAATTATTGAGCGGGTGCACCACGTGGCACCTTTTCTCCAGTACGATAATGATCCTTACCTGGTAGTCATAGATGGCAAACTCCAGTGGATCATTGATGCCTATACAACCAGCGATCGCTATCCCTATGCTGAAGCGATCGCCCATGAACATAAAACCGACTTAATTAGCAATAAGAAAACTAACTATATCCGTAATCCCGTAAAAGTTGTGGTTGATGCTAAAGATGGCACCATGCAGTTTTATGTAGTCGATGAAAACGAACCAGTATTAGCCACTTACCGCAAGATATTTCCCGATTTATTCCAATCTCAAGACAGTATTCCCACTGAAATTCAGGCTCATTTTCGCTATCCCCAGGATCTATTTCAAATCCAAGCTAAAATGTACCTCAGTTACCATATGGAAGATCCCCAGGTATTTTACAATCGTGAGGACGACTGGCGATTCGCCACCGAACTCTATAATGGTCAACAGCAAGAGGTTGAACCCGATTATCTAATCATGAAGTTGCCAGGGGAAACAGCCGAGGAATTTGCCCTCATTTTACCCTTCACCCCCGTCAATCGAGATAACATGATAGCTTGGATGGCTGCACGTTCAGATGGCGATAAATACGGCAAATTAAGTCTTTACGAATTTCCCAAACAAGAACTAGTTTATGGTTCATTTCAAATCGAAGCCAGAATCGATCAAGATCCAGATATTGCCCAACAAATAACCCTTTGGAGTCAAACAGGCTCAAAAGTAATCCGAGGCGACATCCTAGTCATTCCCATTGATGGTTCAATCCTCTATGTTCAACCTCTATACCTCCGTGCGGCACAGGGAGAATTACCTGAACTCACCCGCGTTATTGTTGCTTACGATAAGAAAATAGTGATGACTCCTTCTCTAGAACGATCTTTAGCTACGGTGTTCAATCAAATTCCTGCTGGGTTAACAGAAAGCGGTGTGTCAAGTACAGCAAATTCTCAATCCAAACAGTCGGCTTTAGAAATATATCAGCAAGCACAACAAGCTTTACAGCGGGGTGACTGGATAGAATACGGACGCTATCAACAGCAATTACAAAATATATTGCAAGAATTAGATTAAATATTTATCAAATGCTAACTTAATATCTTTATTAAGAGAATGCCAACCTCTTTATCTTAATTTCTGGACTGTTTCAGTTGCTGATATCGCTTAATGTTTTGAGTTTAAATCTCTTGCCAAGACGCAAAGTGATTTAGTTTAATAGTTTAATTTAGTGCGTTGTTATAGAACGTGAGTTCGGCAGATTTCCTTTGTGGTTGAATTTCCCAAGTTGGACAATGAAGTAATAGGCTTTTACCTTTTACCTCGCCAAAACTAGTAGATTTTGTGCTCATCAAACTCACGCTTATAGAGAGTTGCTATGGGTTGAAAGTTAAGATTTGCCAAGGCACATACCTAGATAATTAATATCTACTTTTAGATAGATGATTTTGTTTTCAACCATAGATATTATGATTACAGCAAATAAATTTAAGGCGTTTCGATTTTAAGTAATAAATAATTATAGATGTCTTAAATACAAAAAATAAGTAAATATAAAATTTAGGAGTAAGATATGGGTATTTTAGCTTGGTTAGCATTAGGATTGATTGCAGGTGCATTGGCAAAATTGATCTATCCTGGTCGTCAAGGTGGTGGTATTTTTGCCACTATTGGCTTGGGTATTTTGGGTGCATTAGTAGGAGGATATGTCGGACAGGCTTTATTGGGGAGTTCGGGGGCAGCCGCAGCCTCTGTAGGGGCTTTAACCATTCCTAGTATTATTTTCGCCGTACTTGGTGCAATGTTATTAATCTTTATTTGGGGTTTATTGACTCGTCGGGCAGCATAGTTGTCCAGGTCATAAATTTTCCATAAACTACATTTATTATTCAGAATTACTATACTAGAGACGTTATCAATAACGTCTCTTTTTTTATATTACTATCAATTAATTAAGAAAGCCTTTCTTTTTCTTAGTTTTCTTGGTTTTCTTGGTTTTAGATTTAGTTTTTTGCACTTGAGCAACTGCCGCTTCAAATAAATCATTTAGATGTCTGGGAACACTGGCGATCGCAGGTAATTCTGGAGTAGATGGTTTATTGTAATCTAGTAATAATTTGTCTAAATCATGATCAAGATTGAAGTCATTTTTATGAGTATGTTTTTGTAAAATATTTTTGATAGCTTCTGGAAATTGTTGTTTTAATTGTTGCCAAACGTAATAGTTAGCTTCAGGATTCTTGAGGTATTTCTGGAGGTATTTTAAAGCTGTATTGAGATATATTGCTTGACTATCTGTATCTGTGGGAATCTCAGTCGCTAAAATGTCGGTAAAGTCATTAAACTCAGGCAAAAACATCTGACCCCATCTCGGATCAGAAAATACCGTTACGCTTTCAGCCTGTTTAATCTCAGGGGGTAAGTCTACCTTGGGGGTTACCATCGACAACTTATCTTTATTTTCCATTATCTTATTGACCACCTTCACATCTACTCCCAGATCAGCCGCAGTTTCGGCAAATTCAGTTTGATCTGTCCCCGACTCCGACAATACTTCGGATAAGGATTTATTACTATCTATTCCTGCATCTGATAATTTTTTCTGGCTGATCTTTTGCTGTAGTTCACTAATTTTTTGATTTAATTTATATCCTGGTAAAGTTAACCTTTCTTCCCCCAAATAAGCGACAAATTCTTGATGATATTCCGCTACAGAATCCCATGCCTGTTCCAATAATTCTGGGGCATCCGCATAAAGAGCATCAGGATAGTTATCTCGAAATTCCCCAATAGCTACAGCTAGTTTTGGTTGACTCAATCGACCTTTAATAATGCGATCGCTAAAAAAGAACCATTCATTATTATTAATCGGTGCCAAAATAGTTAAAATAATTTCCCCTGGCTGCCATCTCCCAGTCTCTTTCTCCAACATTTGAGCATGACCATAAACTTTATAAGTTTTGGCAGTTAACCAGTTCATTAACTGATAACAATTATCTTGAATTGACTTAATTTCAAACAGACCAATAAAATTATTTTGCCACTGCTTAATAATCTCTAAATCTTGGGCATCCAAATCATTTGCTGATGCTAGAAATCTATCTAAAGTAGTTTGCTTATTTACTACTTCTTCGGTAATAAAAAGATCGATAGTTAAATTTTGCTGTTTAATCCCATAACTATTTTTCTTAGCTTTTTTCGCGGCATAACTTTCCAAGGCGATCGCAATTTCCCCTGACGCATCATAAATAAAATCTACTAGTTTCTGTTTGAGGCGTAACTCTTTTTCTATAGTCTCTTGCATAAATAGCTCATAACATAACAAAGCATTATACTAGCCACAAAAACAAATTTTTTCATCTAGTAAAAGATAT
>CALLPS010000365.1 GCA_938015355.1 uncultured Pleurocapsa sp. | reverse complement strand
CTTTGCATGAAGACGGGCTAATTTAAGTCTAATCTTTTCTCTTCTGCTGCTGCCTTTGGTACATCTGGCTAGTTGTTTCTGGGTGCGTCTAATAGAGCGATCTAGTTTCGAGTAGTCTGGACTATAGACTTTCTCCTCATTACTCAATGCAGCAAATATCTTGATGCCCAAATCCACACCAATTGATTCTCTTAATGGGGGTTTAGGTATTGGTTTGATTTCTACTATATGCGGAGCGGTATCCTTTAGGACAAAGCTGAGAAAATATCGATTAGCGCAGTCTCTAATTACCGTTACCGAACTAGGACCCCTCGGTAACGGTCTCGACCACTTCGTACTTAACAATCCAATTTTGCCTAGATACACCTTGGCTTTTTTGATTGAAAAACCACCGCGAGTAAACCTAGCACTTTGTTCGTTACTACGTTTTTTGAACTTGGGGTAGCCCACTCTTCTACTAGATCTTAAGCCAGCAAAAAAATTCTTAAATGCTACTCCCAAATCGGCTATTGATTGCTGCAATGGTATAGCCGACACCTCAGACAACCAGGATCTAGATTGAGTCTGTTTTGCCAAAGTGATAAACACCTTTTGCAGCACCGAAGTTTTGACCACGCCATCATATTTACAAAGAGCAAGGCTGTCATTCCAAACTATCCGCACACAACCGAACAACTTAGCTAATGCTCGTCGTTGCCTTGAAGTGGGATAAATTCGATATTTGTACCTTGCTTTCACGTTGTCCTAAAGGATACACCTTCGGATATGCCCTTGTGGTATGCTTCAATGATACCATTTATGTAGATAAAAATATATTATCTACATAAAAACATGAAGAGTAATTATCGACACTATAATCATGCGTTGGGCATGGCAACGGTTCATTTGGTTTGGATTCCTTGTCGCCGAAAAAGAATATTTACGAATAAAAACGAAGCCGTTAAACTTAGATGTATTGAGATATTTAACAGCGTAGCTAAGGACAAGCAATGGATAATTAAAGCCTTAGAAGTAGCACCCGACCACATACATTTGTTGGTAGAGTACGATCCAAAGCATTCAATTGCTCAAGTGGTCAAAGCATTTAAAGGTAGATCTTCTCGATACTTAAGACAAGAATTTCCCGCACTAATGAAGCTCCCTAGTCTTTGGACTCATTCTTATATGTTCGATTCCACAGGAAAAGTTAGTACGGCTAGAATAACTGAATATATTAATGACCCGCATCATGGATAGAGATTACTGCCAAATAAATTTGGCTCTAGCTCTAACGAGCTAGCTCGCTTATATCCACCGCTTAAAAGACGGTGGCTTTACGCTCCTTTCCGTAATCGATCTTAGTATTCTCGGCAAATTTTTGCCTAATTAATCAGAATGTATCTTATCCTATGAGATTAAATCAGATAAACTATCCCAGGAACCTTGAAGCTATTTCAGTTGTCATACCTTGTAAAATAACGCAAGATATTGATGGCGATCCTTCATGCTGGCAACCATTTATAAAATGATCTGGAAAAATTTAAAATCGATTAATTTTATTGTTAAATCCTTATTTTCAACTAAACGTCATTGGCTATTTTCTGGATTAATTTGGCTATTACTGATATTTCCTGCTCAAGCAGTAGAGTTAAGAGTTGCGATTAAAAAAGAGGTTCCCCGTCTAAAAATAGGTAGTTCCACCACTGCTATCGTTACCGATGGTACAGGCAAGCAACTGGGTAAACTTGATCCCATGTCTTCTTTAGCAGCCCAGCTTAAAGACCATAATATTACGATCGCCAATAGCGTTGGTGCCACAGAATTAATTATTCAACCTCAAGATGATGGTTATGTTTGGATCGGCGATCGCTGGTATCGGGGAACGACTCGCCTTATTCGTCAAGATGATAGTATTACTGCGATTAATCATGTTGATTTAGAACAATACTTATATAGTGTTGTTGGGGCAGAAGCAGTTTCCTCTTGGCCGATGGAAGCTCTAAAAGCCCAAGCGGTAGCTGCTCGTTCTTATGCGCTATATAAAAGAAATAGTGAGTCCAACGGTATTTATGATGTGGACACTACGATTGGAACCCAGGTCTACAAGGGTTTGGATAGCGAATATACCACTACTCATCAAGCGGTGAATGGTACTTTGGGTCAAATTATGACTTATAATAACGAGGTGATTTTAGCCGCTTTTCATTCATCCTCTGGAGGACATACAGAAAACGTCGAAGATATCTGGACTGCTCCCTTACCTTATTTAAGAGCAGTAGTAGATTACGATCATGAATCTCCAGTCTTTGAGTGGCAACAAGTAATTCCTGTTAGTAAAATTAAAAGTTTAGTTGCTGGAATTGGTCGCATCACAGGTTTGCAACCTGCATCGATGACTCCCCATGGTAGAGTAATTACGATGAAAGTGACGGGAGACAATGGTGCCACCACGGTTACGGGAAAAGAACTCCGCCAAGTTCTTGATTTACGCAGCACCTTATTCCGCGTTTCCACTGATGGTAATAATCTTCATGTGAAAGGTCGTGGTTTTGGGCATGGATTAGGTCTAAGCCAATGGGGAGCTTACTATTTAGCCAAACAAGGTGTTGACTATCATCAAATTTTGGCACACTACTATCAAAGTGCTAACTTAACTCAGTTAGAACGGTAATGCAGGGTTAATTACCTTTGACCTGACTTCTCTTAAGGGGAAATCAAATTATGAAATATGAATTAATGATTCAAACTAGATGTTAGATATGTTGCATTATTTATCAAATCACTGACTCTTAAAATAATATTGACTGATCCTTGGCTAAAATTTACCCAGCGCCGACACTAGCCAAAAATGCATTATTGAGTTAATCAAGACCTAGCCTCCTCAAATGTTATTTTGTAGAGCATTAAATATCGACTCCTGAAATTTACTTACTATGCCCACTAGTTCTATTGTAGAAGCAGATAAATCACCCCGCATTTTAGTTATCTCTGTTCGTGGATTTCGTTTTCAGGCGGCAAATTGTTGCATCTATGAGCTTGAAGATTTATTAACTAATTTGGAATCAGCACAGCTACATGCACCCATTCCAGATCGTGGATTTGATATTGCGCGAAAGATTTATCGTGGTGCAAAATATATTAGTGGTTCAGATAACTTGGCCTTAAATGTTGCTCCTTTTCCTCAAGAATTGGTTCTAGAACATGAATATGACTTGCTATTTGCCGTACTAGATAATCCGTGGCAGTTTCATCTGCTGGAGTCCATCAAAGGCTGGCGTGATAAATGTCGTCATACTGCTTGCTTTATTACCGAGATGTGGCAACCTGATCTCAAGAGTACACGCTTATTCAAGGAGCCTTGGTCAAGTTTTGATCATATATTTTTGGGAGTGACTGAGTGTGTAGCAGGATTAAACGAGTTAATTAAACCCCCCGTAACTTATGTGCCACCTGCTGTTGATACTCTAAGATTTTCTCCTTACCCAAATCCACCCCAACGTTTGATTGATGTTTCCTGTGTCGGTAGACGACCAACTGGTATTCATGATGCTTTAGTTAAAAGAGCCGAGCAAGATAATTTCTTTTATTATCACGACACTCTTCGGGGCAAGTTAGAAATAGGAAACCCCAGAGAACATCGAATTTTGTTAGCAAATCTGTTTCAAAGAAGCCGCTACAACATTACTAACTACGCTAAGTTCAACTCCACCGAAGAGACTGGTGGCACGCAAGAAATAGGCTATCGCTTTTTTGAAGGAGCCGCCGCAGGAACAGTGATGTTGGGTCTACCCCCTGCGGGGGACGCTTTCCCTCGTTATTTTGACTGGGAAGATCCTATTATTGAAGTTGATTTGTCGGGTGCAGATGTGGTAGATGCGATCGCTGAACTGGATACTCAACCTGAAAGATTAGAGCAGATTAGTCGTCGCAACGTCGCTAATTGTCTTTTGAAGCATGATTGGTCTTACCGTTGGCGAGATATGTTAGCGACTTTTGATCTCAAACCAAGTCCTGAGATGATCAAACGAGAACAATATCTCCATGAATTAGCTCACAGTATTCTGAGCGAGATTGACAAGTGACCCTCGCGTTAATAATGAAAGCGACAAGAAATAATCGTTAAATAGTGATCATCCACAGCATAGACAAGACGATTAGTATCATCAATACGACGCGACCAAAAACCCGATAAATTCTCTTTCAATGGTTCGGGTTTGCCAATGCCATCAAAGGGAGTATTTTTAGCTGCCTTAATTAGCTTATTAATTCTCTTGAGGGTTTTCTTATCCTGTGTCTGCCAATATACATAACTCTCCCAAGCTTCATCAGTCCAAGCTAAGATAGGATTACTCATCCAATAAATCTTTTTCTTTTACTTTTCCCTGTCTATATTGAGCAATTGATCTTTCTAAGTGAGCAGCATTAGTAGGGGATTTGAGCAAATGAACGGTTTCCAACAAGCTATTAAAATAATCCAGGGACATAACTACAGCGTCATCAGTATCACGTCTAGTAATTACGGTATAGTCAGCATCCTCAACTACCCGATCTAAAACGTTTTTTAGCTTATTTCTTGCTTCAGTAAAGGTTACTATTTTCATTGCCTCAACCTGTCTTATTACTTGTACAAGTATACTGAATTGTTAGTCAGGATAAAAATAAATTCCGCCTTTTATTGATATTGCTTGTTTATATGCGATCGCCTTATACAGAATTGAATAGTTGTTTAAATGCGATCGCAATTTATCTTCTTAGCGTAAAATGCAATGCTAGGATTGAATTAACGTCGCTGATTAGTATTATTTCAATACGCCATGACTGAATTATTAAAACAGGCAATTCAAAAGATCGAAAATCTATCTGATGAAGATCAAAACGCGATCGCCACAATTATTTTAGAAGAACTAGAAGATGAGCTGAAATGGGAGCAATCCTTTGCCAATTCTCACGATCTTTTAGCAGAATTGGCTGCTGAAGCAATGGCTGAATATAAAGCAGGAGAAACCCAGGTACTAGATCCAGAAACATTGTGAATTCACGTACCACAATCAAGTTTCGTCAAGCATTTG
>CALLPS010000364.1 GCA_938015355.1 uncultured Pleurocapsa sp. | reverse complement strand
AAGGCAAAAACAACTTTAGATGCTTTTTCGACTGAAGTGAGAATAGTTCGATTATTACTCAATAAACGAGTTAGATTATATGCTAAATCTAGAATCCAATTGACTTGAGAATGCTGCAACAAAGACCAATAAGCATCAATTTTATCTGTGATGCCAATATCAATTAATAAATCGGCAATATTCCTGGCATTATCAATATTATGTTCTTTAAGCTGTGTCGCAATTTGACGTTTTAAAGGACGTTTCTCGCTAGAAGAGAAGATAGGTTTACTTGCCAAAGCACGATCAATAAACTGAAAGAAAATAATTTTCTCTGCTGGATTAAGATATTCAGACAGTTTCGGCAATTCGGCGATCGCTGCTATCAAAGCCTTGGTATTATTACCTGCGGAGGCTTGAATTGCCCCTAGGGGAGTATTTATTTCGTGAGCTACTCCCGCTACTAACTGTCCTAATGCCGCAAGTTTTTCCTGTTGAATTAATTGCTGTTGAGCTAGTTTTAACTCCTTGACAGTTATCTCTAAGTCTCTGGTTTGTAACTTAAGTTGATTAATATACTCTGCTTGTTGCAGAGCTACTGCTAATTGAGTAGCAATCTGCGTCATTAGTTCAATTTCTGTATGTTCCCAAATTCGGGTAGACTTATTTTGATAAACTCCTAATAAACCCCAAAGTTTTTTACCCTGAAAAATTGGTGCGAGCAAGTATGCTTGAGCTTGGTAAGCTTCTAATGCTTTAATATAGCAATCGGGAAAACCCTGACTGTAAATATTATCTACTGCCGTAAAAATCTGTCCTCGGCTAAACTTTCCTCCCTGAGTTTCTTGCAGAAAACTATCTCTTTGAAGAATATCTCCATCATCTCCTTGTGACCAATCTCTTAGTAGACAGCGATCTGTTTGAATATGACCATTACCTAAGACTTCGTAATTACTTTGTTCAACCAGCAGCGATACCCAGCCACCACCAACAGATTCGGCAACTACTTGACCACTCCAATCACAATTAAACTGATAGACTATTGAGCGATCGCTCTCTAAAACTTGACGTAATTCTTGAGTAGTGACCTTAAAAATAGTTTGAATATCTTGAGACTGGCGAATCTTATCAATAATAGTCGCAGCTACCTTAGTTCTCGCTGTAACTGCTTCTGGCAGATTCTGTTGTTTTTCAGAGATTTGCGATTGAGGATTATTCATTAAGTTAACAATCATAGCCAAGTAATACATCTAGTTTGTCCTAGCTCATTGTCAACGGCAACATCTTTAGTCAGTTTGAGAATGATCTAGAAACCAGACAAAAACTACTCGCATCACAAACTAAAGAGAAAGCCCTCAAGTCGATGAAAAAGATAGTTACAGCTAATCTTCAACCTTATATTGATGGGTCACAATTAACTAATCAATTATTAGTCATGGAAACTATGTTTAATGCGTCCTGGATTAGTAATGTCAAAGTTAAAAGTCTCAATAAAAATCAGGTTCAACAGAAGTTTGGTAAGTTAATTATCAATAAAACTTCTGGTTATGCTGCTCGATGGCTCTACCGATTACTCATGAGGAACTGCGAAACACGATGAACAGTGAAGCAAAAAGCTACAAAGAAACCGTAAATCTGCCCCAAACCGAATTTAACATGCGGGCAAATGCCGTCCAACGCGAACCAGAATTGCAGCAATTTTGGGCAGAAAATCAAATTTACGAGCAACTGTCGCAGAATAATATTAAAGACTCTTTTATTCTCCACGATGGCCCCCCCTATGCTAACGGTGCCCTACACATGGGTCATGCCTTGAATAAAGTACTGAAAGACATCATTAATAAATACAAGTTACTACAGGGACATAAGACAGAGTATATTCCTGGGTGGGATTGTCATGGACTTCCGATTGAATTAAAAGTTCTGCAAAAAATTAAATCTAAAGAGAGAAAAGAATTAACACCTCTCAAATTGCGTCAAAAAGCTAAAGAGTTTGCCCTCCAAGCCCAACAAGAACAGTGTGCCAGCTTTAAGCGCTATGGTATCTGGGGAAATTGGTCACAGCCCTATTTAACCTTGACTCCAGACTACGAAGCAGCGCAAATTGATGTCTTTGGCAAAATGGTGCTAAACGGGCATATTTATCGGGGTTTAAAGCCTGTTCACTGGAGTCCTAGCTCCCGTACCGCCTTAGCAGAAGCAGAATTAGAATATCCAGAAGGACATACTTCTCCCAGTGTCTATGCTGCTTTTCCTGTAACTAAATTAGGTGAAGGTGCGGCGGAATTAAAGCCTTACGAAGATAATTTAGGAGTTGCAATCTGGACAACTACTCCTTGGACTATTCCTGGTAACTTAGCGGTGGCGGTTAACGAAGAATTGAAATATGCCGTTGTGGAATTAGATCCCCCCCAGCCCCCCTTAGATAAGGGGGGAGTATCCTACTTAATTGTGGCGAAAGATTTGGTCGAGCAACTATCCGCTACCTTGGAAACTGATCTGACAATTAAAACTACTGTTTTAGGTAAAGCACTAGAAAATACTACTTATCGTCATCCTTTATACGATCGCGAAAGTAAAGTAGTTATCGGTGGGGACTATATCACTACGGAATCTGGTACAGGATTAGTACATACTGCCCCTGGACATGGACAGGAAGACTATATCACGGGACAAAAGTATGGTTTAGCAATTCTTTCTCCTGTGGATGATGGCGGCAGGTTTACCGAGGAGGCGGGTAAATTTGCAGGGTTGCAAGTAGTAGCAAAAGGAAACGAAAAAGTAAGTGCGGGAAATCAGGCGATCATTGATGCACTGCAAGAGGCAGGGGCATTACTGAAGCATGAAGAATATGCTCATAAATATCCCTATGACTGGCGTACAGGTAAGCCTACTATCTTTCGGGCGACAGAACAATGGTTTGCCTCAGTAGCAGGATTCCGTGATCAAGCATTAAAAGCTATTGCTGATGTTACTTGGATACCCGCTCAAGGAGAAAAACGGATTACGCCGATGGTAAGCGATCGCTCAGATTGGTGTATTTCTCGTCAGCGTAGTTGGGGTGTACCGATTCCTGTGTTTTATGACGAAGAAACTAACAAGGAGTTGTTAACGGAAGAGACGATTAATCACGTTAAGGCAATCATCGCCGAAAAAGGTTCTGATGCTTGGTGGGAGTTGTCCGTAGAGGAATTACTACCTGAGTCTTATCGTAATAATGGACGTACCTATCGTAAGGGTACGGATACGATGGATGTTTGGTTTGATTCTGGTTCATCTTGGGCGGCGGTAGCTAAAGGCAGAAATTTAAAATATCCCGTCGATATGTATCTGGAAGGTTCGGATCAACATCGAGGTTGGTTTCAATCTAGTTTGCTTACCAGTGTTGCAACCAATGGCATTGCACCTTATAAAACAGTCTTGACTCATGGTTATGTCGTCGATGAGAAAGGCTTTAAGATGAGTAAGTCTAAGGGTAATGGCATCGCCCCTGAATTAATTGTGGAAGGAGGAAATAATAAGAAACAAGAACCCGCCTATGGTGCAGATGTCTTACGTCTTTGGGTATCTTCCGTTGATTATTCCTCAGATGTCCGTGTGGGCAAGAATATCATCAAGCAGACTTCTGATATGTACCGTAAGGTGCGTAATACGGCTCGTTTCTTATTGGGTAATTTACACGACTTCGATCCGAAAAAAGATGCTGTAGCTTATAAAGACTTACCTGAATTAGATCAGTATCTACTGCATCGTCTAACAGAAGTATTTACTGAAGTTACCGAGGCTTATGAAAGTTATCAATTCTTCCGCTTCTTCCAAGCAAT
>CALLPS010000363.1 GCA_938015355.1 uncultured Pleurocapsa sp. | reverse complement strand
GACTACCTTAATCATCAATCACGGCATCGCGGTCTAATAATAGTAGGTTACGTAAGCTACCAGTATCTAAATCCGTTAACCATTGTTCTCCCGCATTTACAGTTTGTTCAGCAAGTTCTTTCTTGCTTTCAATAATGTCATTAATCCGTTCTTCCAGGGTTCCTGTGCAGACAAACTTGTGTACTTGCACATTGCGTTTTTGTCCGATACGGAATGCTCGATCTGTTGCCTGATTTTCCACCGCAGGATTCCACCAGCGATCGACGTGAAAGACATGATTTGCTCTAGTTAAATTAAGTCCTGTTCCCCCAGCCTTTAAGGATAAGATAAATATTTTGGGACCATTGGGTTCATTTTGGAAACGATCCACCATTTCTTGTCTAGCCTGGCGACTGGTGGCACCATAGAGAAAGAGCACTTCTCCTTTTAGCTTTTCTTCGAGATAGGGTTTGAGCATTTTGCCCCACTCAGCAAACTGGGTAAAGATCAAAGAGCGATCGCCTTCATCGACAATTTCTTCTAACATCTCTTCCAAGCGTAGTAGTTTTCCTGAGCGATCGCTAAAATCGGCTGCTTCGATGATGGGTGTTTTATCGCTTTCTTTATCCAGCAATTCAGGATGGTTGCAAAGCTGTTTGAGACGTACCAACAGAGTTAAAATTAAACCCCGACGCTTGATGCCTTCTGCATCTTCAATCTCTTCTAAGGAGTTATCGACCAACTGTTGGTATAGTTCTGCTTGTTCGGCAGAAAGCCCACAAAAAACGTTCATTTCCTGCTTATCAGGCAAGTCTTGAATTATATTCTTATCTGTTTTTAAACGACGGAGAATAAACGGCTGAGTTAAAGAACGTAAAATATTTAAAGATTCGCGATCGCCATATTTTTCAATGGGGGCAGCAAATCTCTTTTGGAAGAAGTTGCGATTACCTAAAAAGCCAGGATTAAGAAAGTCTAGGATCGACCATAATTCCGTGAGACGGTTTTCTACAGGGGTACCAGTTAAGGCAATCCGAAATCCTGCGGGAATTTCTCGCACGGCTTGAGATTGTTTGGAGGTAGGATTTTTGATGTTTTGTGCCTCGTCTAAAACGATTCCCTGCCAATCAACAGTGGCAAAAGTTTTAAGATCTCGATGAACTAAAGAATAGCTGGTAATGACTAACTGCTTGTCTTTGACGGTTTTGGTAAAAGTCTTTCCTTGTTCCCGATTACTACCATGATGAATCATCGCTTTTAGCTTGGGGGCAAATTTCTTAACTTCTCGCTCCCAGTTGTTAATTACCGAGGTAGGACATACCAACAGTGTTGTCTTGGTTAAAAGTTTTTGTTGCTTGAGATTGAGCAGAAAGCCAATTAGTTGGACAGTGTTGTGGCAGATAATATTATTAGCTACAAAATTATGATGTACTGGTACTTCAAAGTCATAAACCCAACCTGTATAATTTATTTCTTCAATTGATTTTATCTGGCAATAGAATACTTCTCGATCCAACAAGGTTTGTAATTGCTGCTTTTTACTGACTAGATATTGACGATCCAACTGCTGATAAGCATTCAAGGTTGCTTGAGTCCATTGAGAAGGTTTTAATTGCCGATAGCTTGCTTCAGCTTGCCCTGAAATGACATGATCAAGACAATCTACTACTTTGGTTAGACTTCGATCAGAAAATTCCTGTGAACCATCAACAGATAAAGTTTCTAGATTATTTTGCTTAATTAAATCATGATCTCCCTGATCGTCATTACCGTACAGTTTACTGGGCACACAAACATAATCCCCTACCTGTAAATCATTTCTCCAACCGCAATTAGTTAATAACTTGTGACGTTGGGTAATAGTCACGCTACTACCGTCTTCTAAATTAACTTTATAGACTTTCTCGCTAATCTTTTGACGATATAAATTACTAATCTCCGCAATGATTACTTTGCCCGTTGACTCATTGAGGGAATTGACCTGTAACTTTTGTTTCGGCTTACTCCAATATCCTTCCCCATCAAACTCACTCTTTTGAGAATATTCTTGCCAAATATCTGCGGCTGATTGTAAAACTCCATTGATCTGTAGCCTAGTATCTGGCAAAACACACTTGCCTAAACCCATATCATCCGCCAGACAAGCCCCCAAGCCCCAGGTATCGAGGAAAGATAGCCAGCCCACTCCTTTTGCCTGATAAGGACGTAATTCTCCCTGAAAGTCTTTGATTTTAGCCACAGGTTCAACGGATTTATCGTCGGATAAATTATCCAGTAAGCCTGATAAAACTCCTGTGGTTTCAAACTTGACTACAGGTAATTTTGCCAAGGTTGTGGTATCCCCTGTGGATAGACGCAGAGCATCCTCAACGGACAAATCGAGCTGATCGTTAGACTTATCTAATACCGCTTGGGCAGCGCGAACATCTGAGGGCTGTAGGGCAATCCACTGTCCGTCGATCTCCACTATGGGAGACTTTTGTGCCAGAAGCTTTTTAAAGTCACGTTTAGAAACAGTGCGATCGCCCACGGCAATTTCTAGTTTATACTTCAACATGCTATGCAGACTTAAACGCTCCCCTTTCTTCTGGGAGACGCTGGCGGTCATTTTAATGCCTAACCGCTGTTCTTTGCTGTCAGAAGTTAAGCCAGGAGGAACAATTACCCCTAAACCATTGTCCCGCAATTGCCAAGCGATCGCTCGAATGAATTCGTAAACTTGAATCGGGTTGAGCAGACAACGAATCGGCTGACTACGGTTTAAACTGGCTCTAATGGGTTCATAGATGCGAGTTGCTAATCCTAAGCCCTTCAATAGGGTTTCCTGGGGATTCTCTAGAGTGCGATCGCCTATTTTGATAAATTCGGCAGAGCATCGCCATACTGTTGTCGCATCTACCACAAAGTCAGCATCATCTAAAGCTTGGAGATAATAATTTAATGACCAATCTTGCTGTTCGCCATTTTCCGTAGCTTCTAGGGGAGGAGTCAGAGCAAAGCAAACTCGATAGCGATTTGAGCCAAAGTTATCTTGACGATTAACTAAATATTCACTGATGGGGAGTGTCCAGTTATATACAGCATTTGCCAAGCGGTTGGCATCTTGCGGATTGGCATCTAACTCAGGGGATTCTGCCAGCGATCGCAACCAAGGCTCTACCGTAGTATCTTTTAAACTAGGGAAATTGTAATCAATCCAACTGCGTAAACGTCGATCTAAGAGTAGACAGAGCGATCGCAATAATAATTCTTCATCTGTCGTGTCTGCTTGGGATTCTTCGGCATCCAGATAAGCCAGACAAGCTTCGGGCAATGCCTGAGTAAATTTGGCTAGTCTTACCAAATCAACTTCGCTATCAATCAAAGGTTGCCAAACACTCCTATAGTTTGTATTCCTGCGGGATTTTTGAACTTCAATTCCTGGTAAAAACTTTTGCCTGACGATCAAATCTAATGCCCAGCGATATATATGCGCCCAAAAACGAATATCTCCTGCTAAATAATCAGTATTCGACTGCAATGAACTGAGGGATAATATCTGCAATAGGTTAATGGTTTCCTCAGGAGTTAAGCGAAATCCTCTCACCTCCCAAAGATATAGATCGAGATTTGCTTCTCCTTTAACCGCATTTCCTGCAAAAACTGGCTGAACTTTCTTGTTTTCTTCTGTCCCAGTAATAATAGTTGGTAGCCCTACCAACTGGGTTTGCCACCTGCTTTGATTCAATAAACTAGCAACATCCAATTCATGGCTTTGAAACAGATCTAATAATTCTGAACGGGACACATTAAAAGGATGAACGAAATCACCTGATTTATTCAGGGCAAAAGTTTGGTTAACTAATGAACGCCAACTTTGTCCCCAAACAAAAAAATAGTCTTGACCTGAATTTACGATCCAACTGCCGTGAATAATTGACATAGTTATCTTGATTCAAAATGATTAAACTCCTCTCACCCAATAGATGAGATCAAGTCATCTGCTGATTGCTATTGACCATCAACGAAGCGATAGAGTTACATCCTACCTTATGTTTGCATACACTTATAGCCAGTGAACTTTTGGTCTTTTCTAATGAAAAGCGGTTAATTCAAGACTTACATGACCTGATCGCTTACTATTTAAAGCCCAAAACAAAAACTGTCAACTGTCTCTGCCTTAATGGATTTTGTGTGCGTGAGAAGAAACTCAATAAGATATGCTTTAGTTTAGCAAGTTTACATCATTCCATCCCGATAAAAATGGTTCACTTGAAGAAATGTAATTATCTATTGGAAAAGCCGCCTAAAATTAATTTTTAGGAAAAGCCTCATAGTTACCACCTAAAGATTCCACAATTGATTTGGTATTAGCCACCAGCATTTTGATATAGCTATCTCCTTCGCTACCAGTGGCACCAATGGAATCGGAATATAGTTCTTGTGGTGCGAGTTTAACCCCCGCTTCTTCAGCAACAGTGTTAATTAATTGAGGATTAATCGTAGTTTCGGCAAAAATTGCAGGTATTTGCATCTTTTTAATACTATTGGCTAAATTTTTGACTGTCTGGGCGCTGGGTTGTTCTTCGGTACTAATGCCAATCAAGGTACCAGCCATTTCTAAACCGTAAGCATTAGTGAAATATTGAAACGCATCATGGGTAGTAACTAACTTACGCTGATTCTGTGGAATAGTTGCGATCTGTTCGGTAATCCACTGATCAACCTGTCGTAATTCTGTAATTAATTCTTCTGCATTAGTGGTAAACTCGGCTTCATCTTCTGGAGACAATTCTATTAAGCGATCGCGAATTGCTTCTGTCATGGCGATCGCATTTTCGGCATCTCCCCAAACATGTGGATCGCTTTGTTTTTGTCCCTGATATTCCAAATCTAAGGGTTCAACTACTTCTCCCACCGCATATTTATCGGCTTGCACTCCTGTGGAATTGATCATTTTAATTAATCCAGGTTCTAAGTTAAACCCGTTATATAAAATTAAATCTGCCTTTTCTAGTGCCACACTGTCTTTAGGAGTTGGTTCATATACATGAGGATCTGCACCAGGCTGTAATATACCTTGGTGAGCAATTTCATCTCCACCTACGGTGATGGTTAAATCAGCAATAATCGTGCTGGTGGAAACCACCTGGGGTAATTCCTCTCCACTATTGTTGTTACTCTCCCCCCCACATCCTCCTATTACAAAACTGAAGCAAACTCCTACAGAGATTAACTTAAACCATCCACGAGTATTTTTTAACTGCTTAATCAATATTCAGATTCTCCCTATTTAGTACAAAATCCCCAAGTCGAAGATATTCAAGTCGTAAGATACGATCTTGACATAATTATCATATTTCTTTCATAATGTTTATCATAATCCTTTCATATTTAAGTTTTAAATTTAATTAACTTGAGATCAAAGGAAATTCATCAGGGACTTATAGCTAATGAACTATAATAGTGCGATCGCCGTAGATAATTTAGGAGTTTGTTACCGTACAGTGGAAGCCCTGCGGGATATCTCTCTCAATCTGGTGCCAGGGAAAGTCACAGGGGTGTTTGGTCCTAATGGTGCAGGAAAGAGTACTCTAGTGAAAGCGATGTTGGGGTTGATTCCTGCTAATAGTGGTACGGTTTCTTATGATGGTCAACCGATACAGCACCATTTAGATAAGATTGCCTATGTCCCCCAGCGATCGCAAATTGACTGGACATATCCCGTAACTGTCTGGGATGTGGTGATGATGGGTAGAGTACGTAAAACGGGTTGGTTTCGTCGTTTTTCTCATATTAGCCGCCGACAAGGAATTGCTGCCCTAGAACAAGTTCAAATGACTGACTTTAAAAATCGTCCTATTGGTCAGCTTTCAGGAGGACAACAACAACGGGTATTTCTAGCAAGATCTTTAGCCCAAGAAGCAAAAGTATTCTTTTTTGATGAGCCTTTTGTCGGAGTAGATCAAAAAACCGAGAATATCATTTTTGAGATCTTTCATCAGTTAGCCGACGAAGGTAAAATCGTCGTCGTGGTTAATCATGATTTGGGGGAATCAATTACTAATTTTGATGAATTAATTTTGCTCAACAAGGACTTAATTGCCGCAGGGCAAAGACAACAGGTATTAAAAGACGAAAATTTGCAACGGGCTTATGGTGGGAAGGTCATGTTTTTCTCGGAAGAGAATAATAATTAACATTTAAACAATAAGTTAAACATAAGTTGTAGTTTACAATTATTCACTATGTTGTTTCTTTTTGAAAACTAATATTAAAAAATAGCTAGTTTGTTATATTCTCTTTGATTTTAATAGATCTCAATCTATTATCACTCCTATCTAGTTGACTTCAGATATCAATTTGTGCTTTAAAAAAGAAGGTGATCGATGATAGAAGATACCTTTGGTTCATGATTGTCATGAGTTTAATTTTTGAAGTATTATGTTTACCACTAATAGTTCGCTGACAGGAAGAACGTTACAGAACCGTTACCAAATTACAGACTTGTTATCGAATGAAGGTGGATTTGGAATAACATATCGTGCGATCGATACCCAGCGATGTAATTCTGATTGTGTAGTTAAGCAACTGAAACTTAAAAATCACCCCATTGCGAGGAGGTTGTTTTTAAGTGAATACCAGCATTTACATCAACTTGACTCACATCCTCAAATCCCTAATTTGCTTGCTCACTTTGAAGAAGAAGAAGAATTTTATCTGGTTCAAGAATTTATTGATGGTCATGATTTAAGTTGCGAAATTAAGGATGGCAGATTCATAAATAAAGAACAAGAAGTGATTAATTTAGTTAAAGAGATATTAGGTATTTTAGCTCCTATTCACGAGCTTAACTTGATACACCGCGATATCAAACCATCGAATATTAGGCGAAGAAAATCAGATGGTAAATTGATCTTAATTGATTTTGGAGCAGTCAAAAAGATTACTAGCACCTATGTAGAAGATAATCAATTAACAGTTTGCGTAGGTACGAAAGGCTATATGCCTATAGAACAAGAATATTATAGAAGGCCAACTTTAGCTAGTGACATTTATGCTGTAGGAATTCTTGGTATAGTTGCCCTGCTAGGAACTCATCCGAAGAATTTACGCTACTCGCAAAACAATGAAATTATTTGGAGAGATAGAGTTAGTATAAAGCCTGAATTCGCAGATATTTTAGATAAAATGGTGCATGATGATTTCAGACAAAGATATCAAAATGCTAGTGAGGCTTTGATTATTATAAATGAAAGAAATGACCCTCCCGAACCTACTTTAAAAGACGAAATATTAAAAATACTAAAAACGTGGTGGTAAAACTTATAAATATATATATTTTCAATTAATTTTAATAATGAAGGGATTTATCAGGACTATTTTTGTAGTAATTGCATTATGCATTATTTATACAAAAATACCATTAATAGATGAATATCAAATAGTAAATAATGATCCAGTAATTGAAGAAGTAAAAAACAATATAAATATAAGTTTTGGTGAAGAGATTTTAATCCAAAAAGAACTTTGGTTAAATGATCGCAATAAAAATTTTGATAATAGTAATGAAGATGATATTCCTTGGAAAAATAGATGTTTTAATAACTGGAACTTAAAAGAACAAGATACTTCAGAAGATAGTGATTCCTTAAGAGATTTTGTTGCACAATGTTCACAAGATGCAGAAGCAGGAATTTATTTTAATAATCAAAAAGCCAACAATTCAGACAAGCCGACAGTTAAAATTGCGGTGAGTGTTCCTATAAGTATATCGAATGGGGTTTTCACTGCTGTAGAGCTTTTAAAAGGAGTTGAATTAGCTCAGAGAAAAATAAATCGAAATGGGGGTATTAATATTGGCAGTAATAACAAAGCATTATTAGAAGTTGGAATTATTGATGAAGGTTGGAATAGTCAAGTCGATAATGTAATAGAAGATTGGCAGAATCGAAACGAGAAAGAGAAAGAGAAAGTCAAATCTCAATTAGTAGCTAGTCAATTAGTAGATAGTGACGTTGTTGGTATTGTTGGTCATTTTAGTAGTGATGCAATTGAAGCAGCAGCACCAATATATCGGAAACATAAACTTGTGGCTATTTCTCCTACTAGTACAGCAAGAAGAAAAGCAAACAAGAGAAATAAAGTTTTAGCCTATATACCTAGATTGCGACCAGCAGAAAAACCTTTAGCTCTTAATAATTATATTTTTCGTACTGCGCCTAACGATATTATAGCTATTAACAAATTAATCACAGATTATGTTAAGCCCCAAAAAATTAAAAAAGTAATTGTTGTATATGATGTAACTTCTAAATTTAGCAGACTATATAAACAAGAATTTCAAAGACAATTTGAAGATCAACAAAATCAAGAAGTCGCAGTTATGAACTTGATTTCAAATGAAGATAATTGTGCATTTAGATTTGATGAAAATGACAAGATCGAAATCAACCAAGTTACGGATTGTGTAGATGAAATAACCATAGTTAAACCAGATGCATTACTAATAGTTTTTTCAACTGCCAATGCATTACAATTAAAATCTACACAGCCAATCAGTAGTGGAGATCAAGAAGTTGACTTTTTCAAACTAATTGAAGAGAAGATAGGTTATATTCCACAATTGTTAGGAGCAGATAGTGTATATAAAGAGGGATTTAGTTCGCAAACAGAAGCAGGAATGATAGTATCCACTCCTATGGCAAGAGAAAGGCGATATTTTCGTAGTGAAGTAACACAAGAAAATGAACCTATTGAAGTTAATTGGCGAACATCAATGGTATATGATGCAACCATAGCAATAGTTAAAAGTATAGAAGATACAAATAATCAAAAATGTGCAAATTTACCTGCCAATAAAGATCAATGTCGCCAACAAATACAGAAAAAACTTACTTCTAGCAACTTTATCGCTAATGGAATGATGCATAAGGGTTCGATTAAGTTCGATAAAAATGGCGATCGCAAAGTTAAGAATGATAGTCATCTTGCAGTACTTCTGGAAGTAAAAAAAGACGAACAAGACTCTTTCTTATTTGAGCCACACAAGCCCTAATTTGAGATAAAGAACATAAGTGGGGGCAATGCCTAATGCTTTCTCAAACCGTCGGCGGGACAAATAACGCAATGAGTAAATTTGGCTCAATAGCATACCCTGTATTCTCTGACCGAAACCAAAACGATTGAAGACTTGGGAGTAAAACTCAAAGTTAGGATTTTGCGTTAACAGCAATAAAAAGCCCTCAATCTCTATCTCTTCACGATGAATATGGCATAACCTTTGAGCATGATAACTCACGGTGGTAGTTAGTCCCAGACCGACGGAATTTTTTAGCAGCTTTTCATACTTATTAGACTCAACGAAGATTATTTTACGGAGAAAGGAGCGTAAAGCCACTGTCTGATGAAAATTGGGAGAAGTCACACTGGCACATAAAGAGCGAGATAATTAAAACTTTCAGAACTTTTATGCCACAGAGATTTGGGTATTTAGAGTAATAATACTTGGTAGCTCTAGTTTTAGTACCTTTTTCGATTTGCTAGCTCGAAGGTTACAATTGTTTAGCACAGAGTGATAAGTGAGAGCTTATCTAAATTTCCAGTAAATATTTAACTCCTAAGATAGATATTTGCTGTATACAGTAGAAGTTACGTTAGGTTATAAAGTATAAATGCTTAGTCAAGCTGAATCAATAAAGAAATTAAGTTGTTGGCTAGAACGATGGTTTTAAACAACAAATAGTGAGGTTTCTTTTAGAATACGGAAGTATAAGCAGCTACTACCGCTTAATATAGCAGCGTGGTATAACATAACCTTGATACTAAAAATAAGAGGACTCATATGAGCGATATACAAGAACAACTACAAAAAGAAAGAGAAACTGCCAGAGAAATTTGCAACTCTGAAGGCGCAACTTCAGGAGAATGTGCTGTTGCTTGGGATACAGTAGAAGAATTATCTGCTGAAGCATCTCATCAAAAGCAAAATGCTCCTCAGAAAAACTCTTTAGAAAAGTACTGTGATGACAATCCTGATGCTCTAGAGTGTCGAGTATATGAAGACTAAGATCAGCTTTTTATAAGCGGACTTAAAATTCAAAATTAAATAATCTTTAAGTAACTAGGGCGAGAACATAATTAGATTCTCCCCAACGGTCAGGTAAGCCCCATATCGCAACCCATTCCTTTACCCCCATATTCGGGTAAACGCCTTAAGTCGGCGCGGGGTGGTTGCTCTTTTTTATTTCTCCAAATACGGGGATAGTGGGGAACCTGACCTTTATTTTTGCTAGGGAAATTTTAGGGCGTGTCATCATTTTGATTCGGAAACATGACAGCTCTGCGTTGACTTTGAGCTATTGTTAATGCACTCTTATAAAGATAATCTGAAGCTGTTTAATCTTAAGCACAGATACAAAAGTAGGCATAATCTAGGCAATACAGACGATAAATAATGGATATTTGGTTTAGACCTTTGGTATGGATGGACTATCGCTTGGGAGTTTTACTAGCGGTGATTATCCCCTTAGTATTGTTAATTTGGGCTTTGTTCCAAAAACAAGAAGCCATGCAAAGATTACTCATCATTTATTGGCGGGTTGCTAGTTTATTGATGATTACAGTTTATTTATTAATTCCCGATTGGAAAGTTGGATTTATCAGTGGTTTTGCTGCTCGTATTTTAATCGCCATTTCTCTCTGGTTTTGGGTGGACCTTAATGAGGAGATTCGTGACATACCCCAGAGTATTTTAAAACTAGTATTTACTTCTTGGCGTTGGGCAATTACAGCTTATTGCATTTTAGGTGCGATCGCAAAGTCCCTTTTTCTTCCTTGTGGATTAGCTAATAGCACCGTTGAAACAGCGTTTTGCCAGGTTTGGTTAGAAGCACCCCAGGCTTATCGTGATTTCTTTCATAGTAAGCCAGGAAATGAAGGATTTTTGGGCTTTGTTGGGTCAGTGGGACTAGTAATATATATTATCTACTTGGCATATTTTGTTTTGATACGCTTAGGGAAACAAGGGCGTTCAGCCTTAGAACAGTAATTACAACATGCTTGAAGCAATTGGGTCACGTTTAGAGAAATATACCCTAAAACAGAAACAGGAAGTATTAATGGTTCACTTGGAAACAGCCTCTGGTGAGCCAGATACGGTGATGATCTATAGTGGCTTTTCTAGTTCTTTAATGAGAGCCACCGCTTTTGATCCAGATGTGCCCGTAATTGCTTCTGATTCCCGCATTATCGCGATTGATCGCCTTGTCAGTCCTTATGATCCGAATAATCCGCAATATATTGAATCTGGGCTTAATTGGTCGCAGATGGAAAATATTTTAGCTGATGCTAAATCTAATTGATAAAAGTTAATAGAGATTGAAAGTATTCAATTAGCTTAAACCCGACTACCTCAAGTGAATCTTTAATTACTTTAGATTTAAATTCTAATATTTATTGAGCTAGCTTGAGCTAACTTTTAATTAACCTTAAGCACATATACTTAAAAGCATATTTATTGATCTTTAATTTACCCAAATTTTAAATTTATCGCTTATTTTGTTGGGGAGATTTGGAAACAATATCAAGCAAGTATCAGATTTAGTAGTACAATCTTTGCTAATTATAAAACATTTTTTGTTAGGCAAAAATACTATAAAAATCCGATTAAATTAAGCTAAGGAGTATATTTAGTGTGAGCAATTTAATAAAATCTTTATTAGATACAAGTCAACTTCCTCAGACCCCTCTATTTGGCACAGATGGCATTAGGGGTCGGGCGGGGGACATTCTCAATGCCCCTTTTACTCTTCAGTTAGGCTACTGGGCGGGGAAAGTCTTAGCCGACGCAGCGGATCACCAAGGTCCGATTATTATTGGACAAGATTCTCGTAATTCTAGCGATATGCTGGCTTCTGCGATCGCTGCTGGATTGACTTCAGCAGGACTAGAGGTATGGCATTTGGGCTTGTGTCCCACTCCCTGTGTTGCTAGCTTGACTGGTGCAAGCAATGCTGTTGGGGGCATTATGATTTCTGCCAGCCACAATCCTCCCCAAGACAATGGGATTAAGTTTTTTGGCAAAAAGGGAACTAAATTAGCTGATTCTTTAACTCAAAAAATAGAGACTAATCTCAGAAATAATGACGTGCAGCATCAATTAAACCCAACTTGGGGTAAGCACTACCATCGCCCCGAGTTAGTTGAACAATATGTTACAGCTCTAGAGCAATCCTTACCCCAAAATACTAGTTTTAAAGGGATGCGTATTGTTTTGGATCTAGCTTGGGGAGCATCAGTGAAAGTTGCTCCAGCTATTTTTAAACAATTAGGGGCAGAAGTAATTAGTCTCCATCATTTAGCGAATGGCGATCGCATTAATGTTAATTGTGGTTCTACCCATCTCGAACTTTTAAAACAGGGAATTCAAGAATATAAAGCTGATTTGGGATTCGCCTTTGATGGTGATGCCGACCGAGTAATGGCGGTGGATAGTCTAGGTCGAGTCATTGACGGCGATTACATTCTCTATCTTTGGGGAGATTTATTGAGACAAAAGCAACAACTCCCTGATGACTTAATTGTGGCAACAGTGATGGCAAACCTTGGCTTTGAAAGAGCTTGGCAAGCCAAAGGGGGCAAAATGCAACGGACGAAAGTTGGCGATCGCCATGTGCAAGCAGCGATGTGGCAGACAGGGGCGATGCTGGGGGGTGAGCAATCAGGTCATATTCTCTGTCATCACCATGGTGTATCAGGAGATGGCATTCAAACAGCTCTCCACCTGACTTCTTTGGTACGTCAATCCGATACTTCTCTTACTGATTTAGTTGATAATAGCTTCCAAACTTATCCCCAAATTTTGCGTAATGTCCGAGTTGAAGATCGCGATCGCCGCAGCAAATGGCAAGAATGTGAACCTGTACAACAGGCGATCGCTCAGGCAGAAGCCGCGATGGGAGATCAAGGGAGAATTTTGGTTCGGGCTTCAGGAACAGAGCCTTTAATCCGCGTTATGGTAGAGGCTGCGGATCAGCAGTTAACTAGCTATTGGACAGATAAGGTAGTTCGAGTTGTCGAACAAAATTTAGCTGCCTAAGACTGAGATTAAGAAGTCAGGAGTCAATTACCAGCTGAGGTTACGCAAAATCACGAATAATCGATAGTTTGAATCGGGTATGGAACAAAGATCAATTAACCCTTTGACGCGAAGCTAATCATGCACGGAAACCCTTTCCCTTTAACCTGAAGGTTCACCCGAATGCATTCCTCGCCCTTTACCAGTCTAAACAGATAAATTAGTGCGTAACATCAGTTACCAGAGTAAAGTGAAACTGACTTCCTTGATTTTCTCCTGCACTCTCTGCCCAGATTGTCCCCCCCATGCTTTGAATAATTTGACGACAGATGACTAAGCCTAAACCGACACCACTTACTGTCCGACGTAAATAACTCTCGGATTGAGCAAAGCGATCAAATATAATTTCTAGTAACTCTGGATCTATCCCCCTCCCTGTGTCAGAGACAATAATCTCCAGCATCGGTGTTTCCTGAGGATTGGATTCAGTTGGACTCTCGTTTTGTTCACCTCGATCTAGAATTTGCGCGGTAACTGTCACCTCTCCATCAACAGGGGTGAATTTACAAGCATTATCTAAAAGCTTATCGAAGACTTCAACTAAGCCATCTATATTAGCCATTACTGAGGGTAACTGTTCTGGAAGTTGGACTTTGATCTTGGGGATTTGTTTAGTTGAGGCAGTGGCTTCAATTCGCGAGAGAGCCAGATTTAAAGCATAGTCTATAGTCAGAAACTCTAAATTGCGATACGCTTTACCTGCTTCTAATTTAGAAAGAGTGAGAAAATTTTGGATTAATTGCCTGAGTCTTTCTGTATCCGCTAAAGCAGTATCTAGCATCGTGTTCTTAAATTCCAGCGGCATATCTGGCTCTGATGCTAAGCTTTCAAGACAAATGAGAATCGTTGACAACGGAGTCCGTAACTCATGACCCACGATCGCAATTAAATTACTTTGAATTCGCTCCACCGCCGCTAATTGGGCATTTAATTTTAGTACGTTAGTATAAGCAACGGCTTGGGTTAATGCTGCTCCTGCACTGGTGGCTACCGCTTCAATTAAGGCAAAATTTTCCGACTTCCATTGGAAGTCATCATTAACTCCGTAATGTAGTTCCAACATCCCCATTAATTTACCCTGATAACGAATAGCAACCATCAACCACGAGTAAATCCCCGCGCGGGAAATTTTATCTTTGAGGATGGGATTCTCATTTAAGTAAGCATTATGAGCAACATCTTCAAATACCAAAGTGGATTTTTGTGCCTGGGCTGCAATAAACAGGGGATTTTCGGCAATTGACCACTTTTCCCCGATTAAGGAAGTCATGGACAGAGGTACAAATTCATATTCAATAGTCACTTCATCATCGTCAGGATTGAGACGATATAACATACAGCGACAGTTGGGAAATAGTTGTCCTAATTCTCTGACCGTAGTTTTTAAAATTTCTTCAGGATTAAGGGAGCTACGTTGCGCCGCAGCTATTTTGTTAATTAAAGACTCTTTGCGTTCCGCAGTCGCGATCGCACTATAGGCTTTAACCAGCTTATATTGACCCGCTTGCAGATAAGTTACTAGTCGTTGAGTAAAAATGCTTAAATCTAATGATTGGGTTGTTAGTATTGATTGATTTCTGCGATTGCGATGAAGCTTAAATAGTTTTCTGCCTTGTTGGGTTTTTTCTTTAAGTTCGGGGCGGTAATTGTTAATTCTCCCTAGCAACCAGTCCGCCGCTGAATAGGTAATATCTCGGTCAAATGTCCAAAAGCCTTCAAATATTTCTTCTTCCTGAACTATAGTAGTTTGATTCTGTCTTAAGTTTTTCAGTGAAAGTTTTTCTTGCACTACCAAACAAGCTGCATAACTCTGACCAATGACAACTAAATATCGTTCTCCTGCTAAGGTATCACTTGCTTTGAGAGGAATCGTTTCATAGCCTAAATTACCTACCGCAAAACCAGATTCCTGATCTGGAACTCCCAAAATGTAAACTTGCTCGCTTTTTCTCGCCATCTGCTTAAATCTTTGCTGCTGTTGGCGAAAATGCTTTTCCTGCTGGAAGTTAGCAATAACTAAGTATGGCTGATTATCCCCTAGGACTAAATCCTGAAGCGCACGAGCCAGGGCAATCATAGAAGATTTAAAGTATATTTGAGGACGAAGATTAGGGTATTCTGTTACTAAGTCTTGTAATAAGGAATTAGTCAAATCCATCTTGTCCTTTCCTGAAATTCAAATATGATAATCCTCTAAGCTGAATCTATCGCAACGAGACTTAAGCCTTCTTAACTCTATGATCCCCGTTTAACCAACAGCTTGAAGATTACTCTTGATATTAGAATAAGTCATTTCTAAGTTAGGCAATGTCGCTTGACTTAAATTCGCTCCTTCCAAAATTGCTTCCCCCAAGTTGGTATGACTCAGATTTGCTTGACTTAAATTGGCACCAGTTAAAATTGTGCGATGAAGATTTGCACCCATTAAATTAGCCGAACTTAAATCGGCATAGCTGAGATTCGCCTCGGATAGATCTGCTCCCTGTAAGTCTGCACCAATTAAACAAGCTAGACGTATCTCTGCGCTACGAAACAAGGATTTATATAAATTGGTCTGGCGCAGATTTGCTCCAATTAACAAGGCGTGGCTACATTGAGCATTAACTAAACTCCCTTGGCAAAAATCCGTTCGCCACAGAGTAGCTCCCCTGAGATTGACTTTATTTAAGTTGGCTCTCCGCAAGATAGTGCGACCAAGATTGACTTCTGCTAAATTAGCTTCTTCTAGCTTGATATCACTCAGATTGACATCACTTAAAAAACCTTGAGTTATGTTAACCCGACTAAAATCTCTCTCCCCTAATTGATAATTTTGGAGTAGTTTTTCAGTAGCAATTTTTTTAGTCTTGACTTGATGTCGATGTAAATAAAACACTTAATAATTCAGCTAATCAGCTTTTAAAACTAAAGGGTATCGGTGATGGTGTTCAAAAAATCAAGGGCTAATTAATAACTCCTAAGAAACAAATTAATCTGTTAGGACTGGTTAAAGGTTAAAGGTTAAAGGGAAAGGGATAATTAGTCTGTTTCTATATCTCATTAAAACCATTAAATTATCGTCGTTATGCGTAACATCAGTTAATAAACAACCTCTAATAAACAACCTCGGATAACTCCGAGGTATCTATTTAAAAGCGAATTGCTATTAAGATGCTGCTTTAGGAAATGGCGATCGCAGTAAAGACGGTCGCGACAACTACAACTGACGCGATCGCTCCCCACAATATATAACTGCGTTTTTCTTGAGTGGTAGGCTCGTCTGCATAGTACATTGCAGGCTCTTTAGCGAAGTTATTTAAGATGCCGTTCTCGTCAGAAATAGTTGTCATGATTAATTATCGTCTTATTTATATTGCGTTATGTAAACAATATTAGCAGGTTTGTAACAAAATATTAAGCAACCTTGACAGATTTAAGATTCTTTTAAGATTTTTTGAGAAAAAGCTTTGCCGACGAGAAGCCAATACTGTTCGGTTAATAATTTTTTAGCTATAAGCTATAAGCTATAAGCTTTTAAGACATTCATCTCTAACTTTGTTTAAGTAAAAAGTAACGACAATTAACCTCTTACTTGTTACTCGTTACTTATGGATCGCGGTATCTTTTAGGACGTTACTCGTTACACTAAGCATTGAAGTCCCACACATTTTTTCCCTCACCCCCTACTAGATGGTGCTACCGAAAAACGATTGACAAACAACACTTGCCCTTTACTTGACCTTAGTCGCTTTATTAGCACCTCGCTCCAATTCACGCATCTTCTTACCACGCCAAATCAATTTAACAGGTGTCCCTGAAAACCCTAACTGATCGCGGAATTGCCGATCTATATAACGGCGATAATTATCGTTAAAGCGTTTGGGCTCGTTGACAAATAAGGCAATCGTCGGTGGTTGAGCACTTACCTGAGTACCGTAATAAATTCGACCTTGTTTTCCCTGACGTGTGGTGGGAGGGGAATGCCAACTTACTGCTTCTTCCAGTACTTCATTAATTACTGAAGTCGTAACACGACGACGATGGGATTCCGCGGCACTATCAACCAAATCAAGGATTTTATTAACCCGTTGACCAGTCATGGCACTCACAAAAATCATTTGCGCCCACTCCATAAAATAGAGACGAGACATGATTTCTTTTTTGTATTGATTAATCGTGTTATTGTCTTTATCTTCTACGGCATCCCACTTGTTAATCACTAAGATAACGGCTCGACCTTCGTCAATAATGCGTCCTGCAAGTTTTAAATCTTGTTCCGTAACCCCATCGAGGACGTCTATGACAAACAACACCACATCTGAGCGACGAATTGCTTTGAAAGCACGATTGATGCTAAAAAATTCGGCACCGTAATTAACATTTTTCTTACGCCGAATACCCGCAGTATCAATCAGACGATAGGTTTGTTCTTCCCGTTGTACAATCATATCGATCGCATCACGAGTTGTACCAGAAACAGGACTTACAATAGAACGTTGTTCCCCTGTCAAAGCATTGAGCAAACTGGATTTCCCCACATTGGGTCGACCAATAATTGCCACCTTGATTTCGTTATCTTCCACTAAATCTTCCACTGGGGGTAAATGAGTTATTAGTTGATCTAATAACTCCCCTGTACCACTACCATGGATGGCAGAGATGGGATAGGGTTCCCCTAAACCTAATTCCCAAAACTCCGCAGCTTGAGCCAAACCTTGCTCAATTGACTCACACTTATTAACAGCCAACAATACAGGAACAGATTGACGACGTAACCATTCCGCAATTTCGCGATCGCCTTCTGTTAAACCAAATTGACCATCGACAACAAAAATCGCCGCAGAAGCTTCTACTAGTGCTGCCATTGCCTGCTGACGAATCATGGGCAGAAATTCGGTATCATCATCAAAGACGAGTCCCCCAGTATCTACTATTTGAAAATCTCGATCCTGCCAAAATGAGGGACGGTAAGTGCGATCGCGGGTAATTCCTGGTTCGTCATGAACGATCGCTTGTTGATCTCCAGCCAAACGGTTAACGAAGGTAGATTTCCCCACATTGGGTCTACCAATAACAGCAACAATAGGCAATTTCATATTCTGTTAAGACGCTACACATTGCGCCTGTAAATGTTAGTTAAACAATGAAGAGATTAGTTTGTTTTTACACAAGTTAATACTTACCTAATCATACCTTCAAAGTAATATAATATTCTTGAATTTTTTAAATATTTTTAAATATTAATCTCTGAAAAAAAACTCGATTTTCTTGACAAGCGATCGCATTTTCTGATTATATAAAAAATACGTTTCATAATGGGATCATAAGCCCAGTCAAATAAGAGTCACCACTTCCATTATAAAAATAATTTTACCAAGAAGGCGATCTCGTAGTCAATACCCACTTCAAACATTTTTTCGCTAGTACAATTGTTTTGCAATTTTTAACAAAATGATCAAGGGCAGGTAGCCAGTTACAGAGCTTAGAGCTTTTTGATAAACGAGAGCGATTCCGAAAAAATACCTAAAAAACAAAAGATAAAAGCTAAGTTATTTTGTACTGGGCAATATTGCCATTTATGACTATAGTGTTGGTTCAATATTTCTTAATAATATTTGGTCAGAATATTAATGTACTCTCTTAAGTCAAGAAATCAAGAATTAAATACTCATGTAAACAGTTTTATTGATATATTTTATCAGCCAAAAAAGATGTTTTGGTGGAGAATTATATTATTATCCTTATTAGGATTATCTTCTCTGATTAAAGATTATCAATACTATGGTTTAAGCCTTGAATACTGGTTTACTTGGACTCCCATAATAGTTATTATTGCTGGTATCTTGACGATTAATTTTCAGTCGTCATATTTAGGTTCTATGACCTATCAATATCGTTATCATGATACTCCATTTCAAATTGCCAGAAAATTCGCTGATTTTGAATATGCTCCTTTAATCAGTGGACTAGAAAGAAAGTTAAATTATGGAAAACGTGCTTGTCAGAAATCTTATATCGTTTTTTTTGCATCATTAATTGGACTGCTAAGTTTGGTGGGGGGCAAAGCAATTATTTGGCAAACAATAGTTGCGGAAAAAACTCAGTACATGTTTCTTTCCGTCTATGTTTCCTTAATTCTCTCTCTGGTATTAGTTGCTGTGATAGCGTCAATTTCCATTCTTGCTCGTAAAAGACAAGTAGAACTTATGGAGCTATCATTTTTCTGGATTAAGTCTGCATCTACCCTTAAATATATTCCTAATCTTTAATTCTCAAATGCGATCGCCAATACATCAAAACTAATAATTTTAATTTGCTGTTAAAACCATCTCTAGCGTACTGCTATGGTCGAATTATTGATTAATTTTTGGGCTTGAATATCATCTTGGCTAGACTCTTGAATCTGAGGCGCATTGTTTCCATTTCCTCTGGGAACAAACAATAGTTCGCCACTCGTGTAGCTGGTACCAAAAGTTGCAGCCAGACTAGACACTTGATTCAATGCAGAAAGTAAATCTCTTTCCTGTAAAGAAGATAAGGGATGAATGAAGGTTGTGACTACAGAGCCATTTGCGATCGCATAACGAGCATCTAAAGCCGTGTGGAAATTAGCCAGCATCATTTTTTGAATTTGCTCTGGGGTTAATTCCGCCGCATCCATCACAGGAGAAAAAATCCGCATCCGATTCGCATTAGGATCAGCCAAAACAATAATCGAAATTTCATTGATCGAAAATTGCCATTGACCAGGTTGAGTGGAAATATCATCTACTTGCTCTTGTAAAATAGCATCTAGTCTTTCAATATCCATCAATTCGAGACTAGTTTCTGATGGTGGTGCTGGTGGTGGATCTGGCTGTGCGAATACAGAAGATTGCCATAAACCATCCCCAGGGTAGTTAGTTAAACCAATTGCAATAGCCAATCCCAACAGCAAAGCCCAATATTTTCGTTTCATACTTAATTATCGAATTATTTATAGATTACATATTATTCATGCCGTGGCTGAGAATGAGATGAGATGAGGATAAAAGATCTAGTTTTGTATTCTACTAGAGCATCAAGATTGATTTAAGGAATGGCATCATTAAATTATCTCCCTTGTCCCCTTGTCTTCCTCTCAATTCAAAATTGACAGACTACTACGATTAATGTGAATTTGCTTCGTTGAGAATATTCTACTTATGAAACTTGGGATATAACATTTCCTTAACAGGAGATTTGCCAATGATGTGCTGTTGAATAACTGTTTCAACTTCATCGGGGTGTACTTCGGAATACCAAGTTTGGTCAAATTCAACGACCACCATCGTGCCATTTCCGCATTGTCCTAAGCAGGGTACAGACATTAACTCGACATCGGTTGGTAAGTTTTGCTGAAAGTTGCTAAATACCTTTTCTGCATGGTACTTACGACAGCTACGCCCTTGGCAAACTACAACTTTATTCTTTGGTTGCTGCGACGGCGATAAATCAACCTTATTTACTGACGGTAACTGTATTTCTGATGACATAACGGCACAATTAAACTAAATATAATTTTGCTTTTAGTTACATTGGGTTGAATTTACAACATCAACTGCTATAAGTCATTATCCAAGCTGTATTTCATAAGATTAAAGCCTATTTTTATTTGTAATTTTAAGTTTCCAATCTTTAATACAAGTTTAATTTATACTGCTAAATATTAACTTTTAGAAATTCCCACCGCACCTCCTAGAAATTGAGTGCTAGCTTAATCGGTAATTAGGACTTGGATTTTAAGTTTATCCCTGCAAAATACAGTAAAAATCTCTTCTAAATCCGACTCATAACTTAATTCAACTTATTAAAGGAAGTAGCAAGTGGTTACAATCTCCCATCAATCCCCATCTACAGTTCATGAACACCACCATCATCATGAATCCGAACCTAATGAAAGTAATCGGGTTGCTGTGTTGTTAATGGGCTACGGTGAAGTAGAAAGTTATGAAGACTTTGCCAACTATAACGAACAGGCTCTAAATCTTTTGACAGCTAAGTTTGCCCCTGTCCCCACCTGGATTTATCCTGCGATCGCAAAATTACTCGCAATCTTTGATCTCCATGAATGGAGTCATCAACATGATAATTTTATCTCCCCCCACAACGCCATCTTTGAAGAACAAAGAGCAGGTATTGAACAAGAACTTCAAGAAACCTGGGGGGACAAGGTAAAAGTATTCAAGGCGTTTAACTTCTGTGCACCTCATCTTCCTGAGCAGGTATTGGCAGAGATTAAAGCCCAAGGCTTTGAAAAAATCTTAATTTATCCCCTATTAGTAGTTGATTCTATTTTTACTAGTGGAATTGCTGTAGAGCAAGTCAATAAAGCTTTGGCGAAACAAGCCGATGGAGAATCTCACTGGTTAAAGAGTTCTCGCTATATTCCTTCTTTCTTCAATAAGTCAGGCTACATTAAACTACTGGCTAAAATGGTAGAAGAAAAGATTGAGGCAGAATTAGCTCAAGGACATCTGGCATCTAGGATTGGCATCATTTTGATGAACCATGGTTGCCCCCACGAAGCCAAAGGCTTTACTTCAGGTATTGATGAAAGCCAAGCTTTATATGAATTGGTCAGAGAAGAGTTAATTGATAAATATCCATTAATCTCCGTGGGTTGGCTCAATCACGACACACCCCTAATTGAATGGACGCAGCCTAACGTTAAACTAGCTGCTCAAAACTTGATGGAGTTGGGTGCAACTTCTATTGTCATGATGCCGATTGGTTTCGCCACCGAAAATCATGAAACTTTACTGGATGTAGATCATATTATTCACCATCTACAGCACAAGCATGGCGATGTTACTTTTATTCGCATGCCTTGTGTCAATAGTCATCCAGAGTTTATGCACATGGCGGCAGAGTGGGCAAATCCTCAAATTGAGGCCTTGTTAGAAGAATCTGGCAACACAGTCAATCCTCAACTAGCGAAAGCGCAAGCTGCTCATCACCATCATCATCATTAAATAAAGCCTGAAGCTGTAAGCCTTAAGCTATAAGCCACTGAAGTTGAAAAATTCAAGTATTACGGCACTGGTTTAGCTCCCGCAAGGACATGAATACAGTTGTGCCCATACAAACTAGATGAGTTTATCAATCTGACAGCTTGTAGCTATTGGCTTAGAGCTTTAAAAAAGAGTGCGTTCGCTCATTAATTATTTAACATTTGTAAACAAACTTGTTAAGCAGTATTTCAACTTTGGTCGAATAGAGCGCCCACTTAAAAAATAGCCAAGGCAACGTGATAGTATCCATTTCAGGATCGTTGAGGTCACAAATTATTTCAGCATAGGATAGCCGTCAGACTTAGCCAAAGAGTGAAGTGTCGTTTTCATCCTCAGCTTCAAAAAAAAGATTTATAGATATATTAGGAGAAAAACTTTGGGATTAAGAGTAGCTGTTGTAGGTTCAGGACCAGCAGGTTCTTCGGCCGCAGAAATTTTAGCCAAAGCAGGTATTGAAACTTATTTATTTGAGCGCAAGCTAGACAACGCCAAACCGTGTGGTGGTGCGATTCCTCTTTGTATGGTGGACGAGTTTGATTTGCCCCAGAAGATTATTGATCGGCAAGTCAAAAAAATGAAGATGATTTCGCCATCAAACAGAGAAGTCAATATTGGCTCAACTCTTAAAGATGGTGAGTATATTGGCATGTGTCGCCGCGAAGTTCTGGATAGCTTCTTGCGTAATCGTGCTGCTGATTTGGGTGCGAATCTAATCAATGGTACTGTTTTTCAGTTAGATATACCTGATAGTGATCATGATCCTTACACCTTGCACTATGCGGATCATTCCGCTGGTGAGGTTAAAGGAGAAATGAAGACCCTCAAGGTAGACCTAGTAATTGGTGCTGATGGTGCCAACTCTAGAATTGCCAAGGCTATCGATGCAGGAGATTACAACTATGCGATCGCTTTCCAAGAGCGGATTCGTCTCCCTGAAGACAAGATGGCATATTACGAAGATCTAGCGGAAATGTATGTCGGTGATGATGTTTCTACAGATTTCTATGCTTGGGTGTTCCCTAAATTCGACCACGTAGCGGTTGGCACAGGAACAATGAAGGTAAATCAAGCTGACATCAAAAAGCTTCAGGCAGGTATCCGTAAACGTGCTGCTAAACGCTTAGAAGGTGGAGAGATCATCAAAGTTGAGGCTCATCCCATTCCTGAACATCCTCGTCCTCGTCCGATTCGTGGCAGAGTGGTTTTAGTTGGGGATGCTTTGGGTACTGTAACTAAGTCTTCTGGTGAAGGTATTTACTTCGCCGCTAAATCTGGTCGCATGTGCGCTGAAATGATTGTCGAGCGATCGCAAAATGGACAGAAAGTTCCGACAGAAAAAGATCTCAAAGACTTTATGAAGGTTTGGAACAAGGAATACGGAACAACTTACCTAGTTCTGGATATTCTGCAACGAGTCTTCTACCGTAGTAATGCCACTCGTGAAGCATTTGTCGAAATGTGCGACGATATTGATGTACAAAAAATGACTTTTGATAGTTATCTCTACAAAACTGTAGTTCCTGCTAATCCTTTAATCCAGATGAAGGTAACAGCAAAAACTTTAGCTAGTCTGCTTCGAGGTAATGCTTTGGCACCTTAAGCAATTAAATCTAACTCATAATTCATTTGCAACAGCATCAGACTACAGTTTTGGTGCTGTTTTTTTATTAGAATTACTCAAATCCTTAATTTATTATGTGTTCTAATTTATACAGAGCACGATCGCTTTAATCTATAAACTAATCCAAGTTTTAAGACGAAACTTAGTCGGGATCAGATAATATGAGCTATCAAATGGATCGTCGGGCATATGCAGATACTTATGGACCTACGGTGGGCGATCGCATTAGGTTAGCAGATACAGAATTACTAATCGAAGTAGAACAGGATTATACTACCTACGGTGACGAAGTGAAGTTTGGTGGGGGAAAGGTAATCCGTGATGGCATGGGACAATCCACCCTCTCCCGCAAAGATGGGGCAGTAGACCTCGTAATTACCAACGCCCTAATTCTCGACTGGTGGGGCATTGTCAAGGCGGATATTGGCATCAAAGACGGTAAGATTCACCAGATCGGTAAGGCGGGAAATCCTCAGATTCAGGACAAGGTAGATATTATTATCGGTGCCGCAACGGAAGTGGTGGCAGGGGAAGGACATATTGTGACGGCGGGGGGCATAGATAGCCATATTCACTTTATCTGTCCCCAACAAATCGAAACTGCGATCGCATCAGGAATTACCACTATGATCGGCGGTGGTACAGGTCCTGCGACAGGTACAAACGCTACTACTTGTAGCCCTGGAGCATGGAATATCTGGCAGATGCTACAAGCTGCTGATGCTTTCCCGATGAATTTGGGCTTTTTAGGCAAGGGAAACAGTGCTAAACCTGAAGGACTAATTGAACAAGTCCAAGCAGGGGCGATGGGGCTAAAACTACATGAGGATTGGGGAACTACTCCCAAAGCGATCGATACTTGCTTATCTGTTGCGGATCAGTATGATGTTCAAGTAGCAATTCACACCGATACTCTTAACGAGGCTGGGTTTGTGGAAAATACGATCGCTGCTTTTAAAGATCGAGTAATTCATACTTACCATACCGAAGGTGCAGGGGGTGGACATGCTCCCGATATTATTAAAGTCTGCGCTCAAAGTAATGTTTTACCTTCTTCTACTAATCCCACCCGTCCTTTTACTGTCAATACCTTAGAAGAACATCTGGATATGCTGATGGTATGTCATCATCTAGATAGAAGTATTCCTGAAGACGTAGCCTTTGCTGAATCTCGTATTCGCCAGGAAACGATCGCCGCTGAGGATATTTTGCACGATTTAGGAGCATTTAGTATGATTGCCTCCGATTCTCAAGCGATGGGAAGAGTCGGTGAAACTATTTTGCGTACCTGGCAAACGGCACATAAGATGAAGGTACAACGAGGTATTCTAACATCCCCCCTATCAGGGGGGAATAAGGGGGGTCAGACAACCCTATCAGAAGAAAAAGCGGATAACTTCCGCGCTAAACGCTACATCGCTAAATATACAATCAATCCTGCTATCACCCATGGTATTTCTGACCATGTGGGTTCAATTGAAGAGGGTAAATTAGCGGATATCTGCCTCTGGAAACCAGCTATGTTCGGAGTTAAGCCAGAGATTGTCATTAAGGGAGGTCTGATCGCCTATGCCCAAATGGGTGATCCTAATGCCAGTATTCCGACTCCCCAACCTGTGTATATGCGTCCCATGTTTGGTAATTACAGTGGTGCGAGGACAGCTACTTCTCTTTCCTTTGTTTCCCAGGCTGCGATCGATGGCGGGATTCCCCAACAGATTGGATTGCAGAAAAAAGCGATCGCTGTTAAAAATACTCGTAATCTCAGTAAGACTGACATGAAACTCAACGAGGCTTTACCAGATATTGAAGTAAATCCTGAAACCTATGAGGTAAGAGCTGATGGGGAATTGTTAACTTGTGAACCTGTTCAAGTTTTACCCCTGGCGCAGCGATATTTTTTGTTTTGATTCATAACTGCTAATACTAAGTTGTATTCTAAATCGGGTAAAAAATTGGAAAATTCTCGAAGAATCTTGTGTTTTGATTTTACCCATCTTACGAAAGGAGGAATATGTCAATCTCCATAATGAGACCACATGCGGATAATCTTGACAATATTTTCGGAATTAATCACTTCATATACTAAACGATGGTGTAGGTTAATTCGACGAGAATATACTCCTTTCAAATTTCCCTGTAACTTTTCATAACTAGGGGGATTAGTAAAAGGGTTTTGTTTTAAAATTTCCAACATTTGCTGGGCTTTAGGTTTTAATCCAGAAGCAGCAAGTTTTTTCGCATCTTTTTGGGTTTGATGAGTAAATTTTAATTCCCAGAGAGACTCTACCACTCTAATTCTTCCTCACAAAGGCAGTTAGACAATGGAGTAGTCATTCCTGCAACAATAGATTCTTGCATCTCAGGTATAGATAATAAACATAATGTCTCGTGCAAACTCTCCCAATCATGTTTCGAGATTAATACTGCATCTCCTTGATGAGATGTGATGATACATGGTTTGCTTTCTTGATTGACTTGTTTCAATAACTTCAACAAATTTGCGCTGGCTTGACTAACATTATGAGTGTCCATAGTTATTGTCTGACTAACCGTATCTTCTATTGTACCATTGCTGAAAGTTAGATCAGGCTTATGTCTCACTTGCGATCGCATTTTAGATACAGAATTTTAATACTAACAAAATTAAATTTAAACAAGTCAAGTAGTAACCTTTCTCTTTCCAGCACACAATATTGCTAGAATGTTGGCTCACAATCACAAGTTATTGATGGACATGTCATCAAGATCTCAGAAAATTTTAGACTTAATCTAAAATAGTCCTACCATAACCGCCAGAACTTATAGAGTGATAGTCAGGAATAGATGTGGAATGCAGAGAATTATTAAAAATTTTTTATGGGGTCACAATTTACCATCTACGTCTAATAAAAGATTGACTCATAAATCCGTCAAAGTTAAAGCAGTTAAAAGCTACAGCACAATTACTCAGACTACGACCAGTATTTTAGTCGCTGTCACAACTACCCTAATTAGTTGTTGTAACTTTTTCTTGACAACTAAATCTGCCTCCGCCGCTGTTGGGCCATATTGTCAGTTTGCACCAGAAGAAGTCGCCCAAAAAGAGAAACTTCTCAAAGCATCCCTAACCAACAAGCAGAGCACGTCCGAATATAATGCTCTAGTCCAACAACACCGAGAAATGTTACAGCTTTGTCGTAGTCAAACTTGGCCAGAAGAACAAGCAATTTGGTTGCGTCTTTACCCTTGTGATATAAGTCCAGGCTCCATAGATCATGTCCTAGATCGAATTGTAAATTTGGGATATAGCAAAATACATTTAGAAGTCTTTTATGACAGTCAGGTGTTATTACCTCCTGGAGATAATCCTACTCCCTGGATTCCCGTTGTGCGATCGCCCGAAGCAGAAAACGTTGATCTCTTGCAACAGGCGATCAATAAGGCTCACCAACGAGGTTTAAAGGTCTATGCTTGGCTATTTACGATGAATTTTGGCTATACCTATGCTCAACGTCCTGACCGACAGGAAGCATTGGCTCGTAATGGCACAGGTCAAGACAGTTTAACTTTTGTTCATGATCGCTCTCAGGCTTTTATCGATCCCTATTCTCAACAAGCACAAGCCGACTATTATGATTTAGTACAGGCTATTCTCAAACGCCAGCCAGATGGCATCTTGTTTGATTATGTCCGCTATCCTCGAGGTGTTGGGGGACAATCTTATGTCAATAGTGTCAAAGATCTCTGGATTTACGGGAAATCATCTCTCAAAGCCTTATACAATCGGGCTACTAATAAAAAAGGATTAGCCTTAATTAAGAAGTATATTGATGCGGGGGAGGTGACAACTCAAGATATAGAAATTGCCGATCAGCTTTACCCCCAAGAGAGTTTGGCTAAATGGCAAGGTCGCCATAACAGCCTAGATGCAAAAGCAACAGTAACCTCCCGTCATCAAAAGTTAAAACAAGACCTCTGGTTTTTTTCCGTAGCTCATGCTGCTCAAGGCATAGTAGATTTTCTTACTTTTGCTGCTAAACCAGCACAGAATATCGGACTTCCTGTGGGGACAGTATTTTTTCCTGATGCTAATCGTTTAGTTGGTAATAAAGGATTTGATTCTCGTTTACAGCCTTGGGATCAATTTCCCACAGATTTAGAATGGCATCCCATGGCTTATCGACTTTGCCAGGAAAATACGGATTGTATTGTCGATGATATCAAGAGTGTCTTAGAAATAGCACCAAATACAACTACCGTAACTCCTGCTTTGGCAGGTGCTTGGGGAAAGACCTATCGTGAACACCTTCCCTTAGAAACTCAGATGGAAGCCTTGCGCAGAACAACTCCAGAAGTCAATTCCATTAGTCATTTTAGTTACGCTTGGCAAGAGCCAGATCTCGATCGCCAAAGACAATCATGCAATTTTCTCTAAAATGTTGGTTTTCTGGATAGTATCTGCTATGATAGGAAGCGTTGCAAATTAGCGGATGTGGCGGAATTGGTAGACGCGCCAGATTTAGGTTCTGGTGTTTTCGGACGTGAAGGTTCAAGTCCTTTCATCCGCATTTTTCTAAGATAGATACGGGGGATGACTTTACAGTGTAGTCGCTCCCGTATCTGCGTTTCACAAACGCCAGACCATAAAACATAGTCGGAATAGTCAGACTTGTTCTGGCATTTTTTCCAAATGTTGTAAGCCCCATGCCTGAAGAGCATGAATAATAGGTGCTAAAGTCTTTCCGTACTCTGTAATCGAATATTCTACTTTAGGCGGAACTTCTGCATAAACTTTCCTGGAAATTAAGTTGTCTGCTTCTAGTTCGCGAAGCTGTCTGGTGAGCATTCTCTGGGTTACTTCTGGCATTAAACGACGTAGTTCATTAAAGCGCATCGTTTCTGATAGTAAGTGGTAAAGAACAACACCTTTCCACTTTCCTCCGATAACTTTTAAAGTAGCTTCAACAGGACAACCAAGATTGCAATCGTATTTGGTATGAGCCATCAACAAACTCCCTAAGTATACAAAAAGGTACTACGTATCAAAAATGTGCGTACTTGTCCATTTTCAATATACATTTTATGCTTCTTTTTAACAGTTAAAAGAAAAAATAATTTCTGCCTAGGTAATAGCCACGATTGGTTATTACTCTGCTTTTTCAACACACATAAAAGAACTAAGAATATTTGAAATTTAGAGGTACAACTCATGAAAGCGGTAGGTTTAACCCAATATTTACCCATAGAAAATGGAAACAGCCTGTTAGATGTGGAAATCCCCAAACCTACAGCCAAAGGCAAAGATTTACTAGTAGAAGTTAAAGCTATTTCCGTTAACCCAGTCGATACAAAAGTACGATCACCAAAAGATAAAGTTGAATCCGAGCCTCGCATTCTTGGCTGGGATGCAGCAGGGGTAGTGGTGGAAGTGGGAGAAGAAGTAACAGAGTTTCAGCCAGGTGATGAGGTTTACTATGCAGGGGATATTACTCGTCCTGGTAGTAATAGTGAATTTCAATTGATAGATGAGCGAATTGTCGGACGCAAACCTCAGAATTTAGATTTTGCTCGTGCAGCAGCTTTTCCTCTTACTTCTATCACTGCTTGGGAAGCTTTATTTGAAAGACTGAAGATTGATCGCAATGGTAGAGATACGGGTAAATCGATTTTAATCGTTAATGGTGCGGGGGGAGTGGGTTCGATCGCGATTCAATTAGCGAAACTAGCCAAACTTAAGGTGATTGCTACGGCTTCTCGTGATGAAACTACTGCTTGGTGTAAAAAAATGGGTGCGGATGAAGTAGTTAATCATCGCCATGATCTAGCAGAAGAGATCGAGAAAATTAGCTATCAGAATGTCGATTATATTCTTTGTTTGAGCCATACTGATGGTCACTGGCAAGCCATGACTAAAGCCATAAAACCCCAAGGCACCATCTGCTGCATTGTGGATAACGAACAACCGCTAGCTATGGACGTTTTAAAAAGTAAGAGTGCTGGTTTGGTGTGGGAATTTATGTTTACGCGATCGATGTATCAAACCGAAGATATGACAGAGCAAAGTAAGTTGCTTAATGAGTTGAGTCAA
>CALLPS010000362.1 GCA_938015355.1 uncultured Pleurocapsa sp. | reverse complement strand
GGAGAGAATTGTGCTTATAATTTTGTTTCTTCCCAGTTTTTGCCAGCTGTTGTTCCCGCATTTTTCAGCTAGCATAGGCTGAGCGTGTTCAGATCATGAAAGCTCCGCCGGCCAAGAAGGCAGCTCTTTCTAATGTAGTCTCTTTACCCTATGCTACACATACATTCTTCATCGGGAGTGGGGCTACAAATAAATGTTAATCCCGAAACTAAGCTAATTGAGGTGATTACGCCTCTAGCCGGCTCTCCTGCCGAAGCAGCAGGAATTCAACCCAGAGACAGTATTTTAGAGATTGATGGGGTTGATACTAAAACAATTTCTTTAGATGAAGCCGCTGCCAAGATGCGGGGAAAAATTGGGACGACGGTTTCTTTGAGAGTACAGTCTGGGCAAGACACAGCCGTTAAACCTCGTACGATAGATATTGTGCGCGATCGCATTTCTCTCAATCCTGTCTATACTGCTTTGGATACGAATACCGACAAGAAAGTTGGCTATGTGCGCCTTAATCAATTCAGCGCCAACGCTGCCAAGGAGATCGCTCATGGGGTGAGTGATCTAGAAAAGCAGGGGGCAGAAGCTTACATCTTAGATTTACGCAATAATCCTGGTGGATTACTTCAGGCGGGAGTCGAAATTGCGCGGATGTGGCTTGATGAAGGTACGATTGTCTATACCGTTAATCGACAAGGCAATTTAGGTAGTTTTGATTCTAATAGCGAAATCTTGACCAAAGATCCCCTAGTGGTGTTGGTTAATCAAGGCACCGCAAGTGCTAGTGAAATCCTCGCGGGGGCATTACAGGATAATCAACGGGCTTTATTGGTAGGAGAGAAAACTTTTGGCAAAGGGTTGATTCAATCTTTGTTTGAATTGCCTGATGGTGCGGGTTTAGCCATAACAGTCGCTAAATATGAAACTCCTAATCATACAGATATTAACAAACTGGGAATTATGCCCGATGACGTTGTGTCACAAAAGCCCATTACCTATGCCCAAATTGCCACAGAAGCCGACGAGCAATATCAAGAGGCATTGAAACTAGTGACTGGGGAAGAAAATATTTTAGCGAAAGCCGCGTAACTATTGCTTCAGGGGAATCTCTATCATATTTTTTCAACTAGATAAATATATTTCTGTGATCAATCGACTTGCTGGGATATTTCCACCGTAATAGCGAATATGAGATAATCCAAACTTAGGTATAACCGAGTTTTCTAAATAGAGATTATAGATAAATATGTTTAACTTTACAGGGGAAAGACCCAGCAATTTAGGTGTTAAGGATGGTAAGTTAGCTGCTTGTCCTGGTACTCCTAACTGTGTCAATAGTCAAAGCGAAGATGCGAAATCGAAAATTGAACCTTTACCAGGAGTTGCGATCGCCGAAATCAAGAAAGTGGTTGAGGGTATGGAAAAAACTACCATTATTGAGGAGACGGATAGTTATCTCTATGCAGAATTTAAGAGTAACTTAATGGGCTTTGTTGATGATGTGGAATTTTATCTCGACCCAGAAGCTAATGTTGTTCAGGTGCGCTCTGCTTCTCGATTAGGTAAGTCTGATGCTGGAGTTAATCGTAAACGGGTTGAAGAAATTAGAAGCAAACTTAAATAAGCAAACCAGATATTAGATAATGGATTAAGTTAGCTTGATCCTTTTTTTGTGCCTTGAAAAAAATTATTTAGTTATTAATTATTCATTCTTATGCCCACTACTGCCTCTAGTAATAAATCTCCTCTAGCTCCTAAGATCCTGACTCAACTCCAATCTGGGGAAAGTTTAGCCCAGGCTGACTATAGTAATCAAGACCTATATGCGATCGCTCTGAATCAAGCTAATCTAGAGCAGGTTAATTTTTCCCAAAGCATCTTAACTAATGCCGATCTAGTGGGAGCAAATTTAACAGGGGCAAATCTGCAAAATACTGATTTGCGGGGAGCAAATTTAACAGGGGCAAATTTAACAGGAGCTTTTTTAAGTCGAGCCGATTTGCGTCGAGCCAACCTCACCAATGCTAATCTACAAGATGCTAAGTTTACAGTAACAATCTACGATAGTGAAACTATCTTTCCTGAAGGTTTTAACTATAAAAGTTCTGGGGCAGTAGGGCCAGGAGCTAATCTCAACGGGGCTTTTCTCAATACTGCTAATTTTCGCGGTGTAGATCTGACAGGAGCCAAAATGATTGGAGCTTATCTGAGTGGGGCAGATTTTACAGGGGCAATTCTTAACGATGTTTCTTTTAGTGGGGCAAACTTACAAAGAGCCATCATGACAGGAGCGAGTTTACGTAATGCTCGTTTAGGTAACACCGAACTCAAAAGAGTAGATCTACGGGCAGCAGATCTTACGGGCGCAAACTTAGATAATTTACAGAATATTGCAGGAGCAGACTTTAGTCTGATAATCGGTTTGAGTGAACAAGCTCGTTCTGCTATTTTAGGCTTTCCTGCGTCTGATTTAACGACTTGGAATGGCTATACTCGTTGTAATACTAAAGATAGCTTGGACAGACAATAGCAACTTTAGAGAATGTTTAGTAGGTCATGACAACACTGGTTATGGGAGATAGAGAAGGTCGAAACAGAAATTGTTGCCGTTGACGATTTGAAGAGAAACTTCCCAGAAGATTTCCCTCCAAGCATTACAAGATTTTAATATTTTACGAACAATATTTTAACTTATAATCAATGCCTCGATCTTGCTAGTTTTGACGCTCCGCCGTCCTATAAGGACGGGGATTCCTGGTTCAGCGACCCATCGTAACTAGGCAGGATTGCTCCAACCAAGCTAGAGGACGAGTCTCCCCAGGCGTGAGTTAGGGTGCGCCCCACCCTACTTAGTCCTAACTGCAAAATATTAATTGCAGCGTTCGTATCACGATCAGCAACATATCCGCAGCTACAGACGTGGGTTCGTGTAGACAAACCACTTAAGAAGCCCTGCTAGCCCTAAAGGATTAGCTTCGCGTCAAGCAGGGGGCTTGTATCCCATTACCTTCGGTCAATTAGATCCATTGAGTGCTCCTTGAGAACTTCCAGAGGAATGAACTCAAGCATTGACTCGTGAGTCGCTGACAAATTAACGGGGGTTGCATAACCTGCGTCGAGAGCTTCTTTCCAGCGTAGGGCACACAAACACCAGCAATCTCCAGGTTTCAAGCCAGGAAAATTGTACATTGGCATCGGAGTACTGAGATCGTTACCTTTTTCTTTGCTAAATGCCAAAAACTTGGCTGTAACTTCGGTACATAGAACATGAGCACCTCTGTCTTCGGGTCCTGTATCACATTTGCCATTGCGATAAAATCCTGTCATGGGAGATGTACAACAAACTTTTAGCTCTTCACCTAAAACATTCTTAGCCATGCTGCAATTCTTCGATAGTTGGGGATAATAACTTAATTTTAGCTAAATTTGGCAATCGGGAATTAGTATTTAGGGACTGGTGACTGAAGGATCAATAGTCGCACTTAATACTTGATCCTCGATCCTTGATCTCTTCTCTCTAGTCCCCTGCTTTTGCCATAATCTCTTGGATTACAGGGGAGAGATTTACATTTAATTTACCTGCACGAATAAATTCAGCATAGGTATCAGCTTCAATATCCAATAGCTGTTCGTTCAATTGTTCCATAGTAAGCGATCGCAGGTTTTCATTTTCATTCTGCATGGTATAAATCTTGTCTTCAATACTCTTAAGCTGTCCTTTAACTAGTTGTTGTTGATAACGATAGTATTCAGGATCAATCTCCGAAGCTAGTTCATTGTTATCGAGATAATTAAGCACCCGAGTCATTGCTACTTTTCGCGCCAATAATTCAGAATATTCCTGACGTAAAGGCTGATCTCCAATAAGATTGAGAGTACTTAGTAACCATTTGGTACTTAATCCCTGAACTAAGAGGGTAAATAATACCACTCCAAAAACCGTATCAATAATTTCCTGTCTTCCCGTTAACACTACAGGAACACTCAAGGCTACAGCAATAGAAACCGAACCCCGCAAGCCACCCCACCACAAGACAGTTTGCTCTCTCAGGTTCGTTTTAGCTTGGCTAAATAAATTGCTAATATTGCCTAATCCAAAAATTACAATCGCTCTAGTGACTAATATTGCCGCGATCGCCACTACAATCAGATCAAAGTTATTTTTAAGACTACTAAAGTTTATTTGGTCGCCAATCAGCAAAAACACGATTGAATTGACGAAAAATGCCAAAAAGTCCCAAAATTCTGAGACTAATAGCCGAGTGCGAGGATTCATCCCAATTCGAGAACCGAAGTTTCCCAGGATAATCCCCACTGTCACTACACCAATTACCCCCGAACCTCCCAACTCTTCAGTGATTAAGTAGGTACCATAAGCTGAAACCAAAGTTAAAGACTGCTCCACCAGGGGCAAATCAAATCTTTGAGTCAGATAGGAAATACCAAACCCAATTAAGCTCCCAACTCCTAAACCAATGCCAACAAAGGTGAGAAAGCGAATCGTAATCAGGGAAATGCCAAACTCCCCATTCCCCAAGGGAATATTAACTAACAGTAAAAATGCAACTACCGCTACTCCATCATTAAATAGACTTTCTCCCTCCATTAAGATAGTCAGACGTTTACTAGCTCCTAATTCTCGAAATAATGCCACCACAGACACAGGATCGGTTGCAGATAAGCTGGCACCCACCAAAAGAGCTGTCGCCAGAGATAAATCAGTAAAATAACTCAAGGGGAAGGCAACACCAACGACAGAAATAACCACCCCGACAATAGCAAACAAGCTAACGGGGACTAAACTATCTTTGAGACTACGCCAGCGGATGTTCCAAGCTGCTTCAAACAGTAAAGGAGGCAGAAAAATTTCGAGAATTAGCTCAGGAGATAAATTGACTAAGCGAATATCGACAAAAGCTAAGCCGAGTCCCACAATTACTAGCAGCAGAGTATAAGGTATTTGTCGAAACCAACTAAAAATCCGTGAGATTGTGGCAACACTTAAAGAAACGGATAAAACTATTAAAAATTGTTCTAGATTACCTTTGATAGAAACCTCTGTTATGTTTGGCTCGATCGCAAAAAAAATTGATTCCATAAAGTCAGTAAAAAATATAGGGTTTTGAGGAGATGTCATCATTAATCATGACGCAGATTTTGGGAATAGCCATCAAGGAAAGCCAGGTAATACGTCCAGTGTTAATTAGCAGTCAGGATTTTTTAACTACATCAGACGCATTATATAAACTATTTAAATTTCTCTCACAGAACAAGTTGATTTAGCCTACTAGAGTGTCAACTTTGTTTTGGGGAATGGCATGATTAAATT
>CALLPS010000361.1 GCA_938015355.1 uncultured Pleurocapsa sp. | reverse complement strand
GGGGTCAGAAAATTTCATAATTGATATTGCTCGAATTCAGTAACTCAATGTTCAAGATGATTATGAGCAACTATCCTGAGTTTCTTCTTAACTAAATCCTGATTATTCTGAATTTTCTCTAAAAAAAAGCTGATATTAGCTTAAAACAGCAATTTATACAAAATTAAATAGATTTTACGCAACTTGAGATTAATTTACTGGAATTCAAGCTCCGTATGAATTAGCTGCCTTGTAAACTAGTTACTTTGTGACCTAAGTTGATTCTAAACCATTTGTTATTAGTTATTCAACTTTGAGTAATTATGATCCAAAGCCTTTCCTGGAAAGTCAAAAGTCAAAAGTACCCCCATGTTCGGGCGACGCGGTTGCCCTAAAGGACTAACTTCGTAATCATTTAATTTTTCCTTGGTTATTTAACTTTGCGATCGCTATACTATAGTTGTCAATTGACAACATAAAAACACCCAAACAAAGAGATATGGGCAGCACTAGAGTATGCCAGGCAGAAGGGCTGGCGTATAAAAAAAGGTGGTTCTCATGCTTGGGGGAAAATTTGGGGAAAATTTATTGTCCATACAATGACTCTGAATGTAGATGTGGAGAATTTTGTAAAATTAGCATCTGGAGTACACCCAGAAATCCCGTAAATCATGCCAGACAAATACGCCGAGTAGTCGATAACTGTATCTATCACCAGAAATAAATGTTTGAGGAATAATTTTTAAAAATGCCAGAATATGAATTTGCTTTAAAATTTAAGCTTCAAGATCCTCAGATCGATCCTGACATTTATGTTGAACAACTATATGAATCTGGTTGTGATGATGCTATCATTGGTACGGGTAAAAAGGGTTATATAGGACTTGATTTTATTCGCGAATCTTCCTCAGCTTATTTTTATTTATATTTAAAATTGCGATCGCGTTCTAAATTGAGTGTCATACCAATTCGGTTAGTGTTTACAGTAGATAGTTTTTCGTAAAGATGAATGGCTATTCGTACCTACTGTAAGATATATCCCTAGCACATTATCAAGTAAATAAAATACAGGGGAAGATATAAAGGACAAATGATAAATCCAACAAGTTCATGTATTTTGTACCATGTAGTTTCCTTTAACTCATATTTTTCAGGTGTAATATTTGTTAATATTCTAGGCAAAAATAGTAATCCAAAAAAACACTGATTAAGTAAATTGGCATTGGTGGAAATTTTTGTACAAGCACTATTATTTATTCTTAAATTGTTCTCAACTATAAAATAAGCTACAACACATAAACATAAAATAATTACAACACTGATATTAGTGGCATAAACAAAAGTGTTAATTTCTGGTGAATTTGACTCATTAGTATTTGGGTTACTTTCTTCCATATAGTTTTAGATGCGATCGCTTATCAGGCTTTATATTATCTTCTCTTATGGGAGTAAATTCAAAGTCGATAGTTTTAGCAGGAATATAAAAGCCATGAATCACATCTGGCGATCTCAATTGGAAATACGCTCGTTGGTTTACTGATAAGTTCGGAATAAGCTTAAACCCCTGCTATACAAGCAATTTCAAAACAGCTTTCTTTGAGTTAAATTTGTAATTCAAAGGACTGATTTATCTTTCAAAGGCTTAGAGCTTAAAGCTTAGAGCCACCTCAACAAAATAATTTTGTTAACCCGAACTCACATTACTTAATACCTGTTCGGTTGTAAATTTAGTTAGACAGGTTACAAATAAACCTGCCTAGTGTAACAACTCATTTATTTTGTCAACATCTCTGCCGATAACTTTTTAAACACCAATCTTTCATCTTCCACATCAACAAAGATGGTATCGCCTCCTTGATATTCCCCCCGTAGGATCGATTTGGCGATCGCAGTTTCTAAATATCTAGAAATAGCCCGTTTCAAGGGTCTGGCACCATATACGGGGTCATAACCTAAATCTGCCAGGTAATCTAAACCCGCCTCGGATATTTTCAAGGCTAGTTTCTGGGCTTCTAAGCGTTGTTCTAAGCCTTGTACTTGGATTTGAACAATATACCGTAACTGTTCTTTAACTAAGGCGTGGAAGATTATAATTTCGTCGATACGATTGAGAAACTCAGGACGGAAGCTATCCCGCATTGCCGCCATTACCCGCGATCGCATTTCTTCATACTGACTATCATCTCCCACCACGTCTAAGATGTATTGGGAACCAATATTACTAGTCATAATGATAATGGTGTTGGTGAAGTCTACGGTACGACCCTGAGAATCTGTCAGTCTGCCATCGTCTAGGACTTGCAGCAAGAGATTAAACACATCGGGGTGGGCTTTTTCAATCTCGTCAAACAGAATCACTGAATAGGGGCGACGGCGAATTGCCTCAGTTAATTGTCCCCCTTCGTCATAACCGACATACCCTGGAGGCGCACCCACTAGCCGCGAGACGGAATGCTTCTCCATATATTCCGACATATCAATGCGGATAATCGCTTCTTCCGTATCAAAGAGACTTTGTGCCAAGGCTTTGCCGAGTTCAGTCTTACCAACCCCCGTTGGACCCAGAAAGATAAAGCTAGCAGTGGGACGATGGGGATCGGCTAATCCTGCCCGAGAACGTTGAATAGAATCCGCTACGGCAGTTACAGCTTCTTCCTGTCCAATCACCCGTTCGTGTAATTCAGTTTCTAGGTTAAGCAACTTCGACTTTTCCGACTCAATCAATTTGTTGAGGGGAATTCCTGTCCACTTAGCGATAATTTCGGCGATGTCAGATTCTAATACTTCTTCTCGCAACAGAGACTTGCCTGTAGTTTGTCTTTCTGCTAGTTTTTGCTCAATTTCAACAACTTTTTGCTGTAATTGAGTTAATTTGCCATAGCGAAGTTCTGCCGCCCGATTGAGGTCATAATCTCGTTCGGCTTGCTCAATTTCGAGATTAACTGCATTTACTTCCTCTTTTAAGACCCTAATCTGGTCAATTACTTCTTTTTCCGACTGCCATTGAGCATTTATGCCTGATTGCTCTTCCTTAAGATTGGCTAGTTCTTTTTCTAACTTGGCTAATCTTTCCTTCGATAAAGGATCTTCCTCCTTATTTAAAGATAGTTTTTCCATCTCTAGCTGAAGAATTTTGCGGTCAACTTCATCCAACTCTTCAGGCTTAGAAGTAATCTCCATCTTCAGTTTAGCGGCTGCCTCATCTACCAAATCGATCGCCTTATCAGGTAAAAAGCGATCGCTTATATAGCGATTAGACAAGGTTGCAGCAGCAACGAGGGCCGTATCAGTTATGGATACCCCATGATGTCCTTCATAACGCTCTTTTAGTCCCCGCAAAATTGAGATAGTATCAACGACATTGGGTTCATCTACTAGTACTGATTGAAAACGTCTTTCTAAAGCCGCATCTTTCTCAATATACTTGCGATATTCATCGAGAGTCGTGGCACCAACACACCGTAATTCCCCCCTCGCTAACATCGGTTTTAGTAAATTACCTGCATCCATAGAACCCTGGGCGGCACCTGCACCCACAACGGTATGGATTTCATCGACAAACAAGATAATACTACCTTCCGACTCCGTAACCTCTTTGAGTACAGCTTTCAGACGCTCCTCAAATTCCCCTCGTAGTTTTGCCCCTGCAATCAAAGCACCCATATCCAAAGCGACTACTGTGCGATCGCGCAGTGATTCGGGCACATCTCGGTTAATAATGCGTTGGGCTAATCCTTCCACAATCGCTGTTTTACCTACCCCTGGTTCGCCAATCAAGACAGGGTTATTTTTGGTACGACGAGACAGGATTTGAATAGTACGACGAATTTCTTCATCTCGACCAATTACAGGATCTAGCTTACCTTCCTTTGCTAATTGAGTTAACTCTCGTCCGTATTTCTCTAAGGCTTGATATTTTCCTTCGGGGTTTTGATCCGTCACTTTTTGCTTTCCGCGAACCTGTTTAATAATATCCTTAAGTTTCTTTTCCGTTAAACCGACCTCTTTTAGCAGTTGTCGCCCAAAATGATCGTCCTTAGTAAAGCCTAATACTAAATGCTCAATTGAAATGTAATCATCGCCAAATTCAGCACGATATTTGTCCGCATGATCCAAGAGACTGTCTAAACTACGACCCAAGAAAACACTTCCATTAGAATTACTTACCTTTGGTTGACTATTGATAAACTGGTCAACTTTATCCCGCAGGTGTTGTACACTAACGTCAGCCTTGTTAAATATACTGCTAGCTAATCCTTCCTCTGCAATCAGAGATTTGAAGAGGTGTTCCGTTTCTACCTGTTGCTGCTGGTTTTGTTTCGTGATATCTTGGACATTTGCGATCGCTTGCCAAGCTTTTTCGGTGAATTTTTGCGGGTTGTTAGGCTGCATATACTTTTTTCTCGCTTAATTAGAGGATGAAGTCTAGATCAAAAAAATTAGATTATTACTTATAAAACATATTTATTTGGTTTGGTTCTGGTAGTATGCAAAATACTTGAAGTAGTGATTTTCTTTGTTTAAAATCAGTTTTTAAATCCTTTTGTTACCTAGTTTTAGTATTACTTAGGATTGATCTTACTTAGTTTAAATATAATTGTAACGACAAGGAAAAGTACTTGTTAGGTAGGATACCCCAACCATTGATTCTGGTTTTCCCAACGAAAAATTAATTAATCATAATACAGATCGACTGTCTATCATTGTCATTCATTCAAGACCCTTACTGAATGAATATCATGCTCAAGCTTAATACCATAGATTTCTTGAAATTTATCGATTAAATTTTTTATGTCATTAAAATCTTTCAAACGTACATCTGATATTATATTTAACTTAAAAAGTATATTTTCTTGATATTGTTATTATCTTTGAAGTAGAATATCTAAAAAAAATATAAAAAATATATTGTTAGCAACCTTGGATATCTGGAATAGTCAATCAATCAATCGCCTTCTATTATGATCAAGGTAGCTGTCATAGATGATCAGAACTCTGTAATTAGCATCTTTAAGTTGTTCTTTGAGAATATCGCAGATATATCAATGATCGGCTTCGCCAATAACGCTCAAGACGCAATTAAAATTGTAGATAAGCTTCGTCCTGACGTAATTTTAATTGATATAGAAATGCCAGGAATGAATGGGATTGAAGTTACCAAAATCATTACTCAACGTTTCTCCTCAACTAAAGTCATCTTATTCACCAGCCACGACAATAAAACAACCCGTAGGCTGGCGATAAAATCAGGGGCAAATGGCTATGTTTCCAAGATGAATGATTTACAAGATCTTGATCGGGCTGTTTATTTAGTAAGACAAGGATTTGGTTTTTTTCAGTTCAAGCAAATATTAAATCAAGAATCCTGAGCAACAGTAGAGATGAATTGACTTCTTTTTTACTGTCGAAGCAAGTTACTATAAATACGACAATTGCATGACGGCTGTGTTGTAAAAACAGATCGATAAACCCTTTCCCCTTTCCCTTTCCCCAGTCTCAACAGATCAATTAATGCGTAACATCAGTTAGTATAATAAAATGCGATCGCATCACTTATGCCTGACCCAAATTTAATTCGCTTATCTCAAAGTCATCTCAATCTGTTAAGTATCTGTCCGCCAAAGTTTCAACAGGTTTATTTAGACTGTCTTGGTTCTCTTCCTGCCCCAGAAAAACAAGATAGTATGCAGTGGGGGAATCGGTTTCACTTATTGATGCAACAGCGTGAGCTAACCCTCCCCATTGAGTCTTTACTAGCGACAGATTTAGAGTTACATAGTTCTCTAACAGCTTTGATTCAGGCTGCACCCGAATTAGAACCTGACCCCCATATTTGGCGTGAAGCTGAACATTGCCGTACTCTCAGTATGGGAGACTTTTTGTTTACAGTTATCTACGATTTGTTGATCGCGAAAACCAATAAGGCAACAATTTTAGACTGGAAAACTTATCGTCAACCACCAAAATCAAAAAATCTAGCTCTTAATTGGCAAACTCGTCTTTACCTTTATGTCTTAGGGGAAACTTCTGAATATGAGCCCGAACAAATTCAGATGACTTATTGGTTTGTTAAATCTGGCTCCCCTAAAAGTATGACTTTCAACTATAGTCAACAACAACATCTGCAAACCGAACAAGAACTAACTGTTTTATTAGCCGATTTGACAACATGGTTACAAAATTATCAACAGTCTCAAATAGACTTTCCCCATCAACGAGACTGTCAAAAAACTTGTCCCTATCATCAATTATTCTCCGACAAAGATCGAGCTGCTAATATTGACCCAGAAATACCTCCATCAATCGCTGAAATAGAAGAAGTATCAATTTAGAGGGCACAACATCAACTAAAAGGCGATTAGCCTATAGCTTAGAGCTTTTTTGATAAAAATTAGTAATTGATTTTGGTTATTTTAGATACAATACTACAAGCAAAATTCCAACTTTTTTGCTATGAATATAAGACGTATTTATAAATTTTATTTAACTTAGCCATATAAATTAGTAAGGTCAGTGACTTTATCCCCCAAAGCGAGTCGTCAAGAAACAGGTCAGTTAGAACGCTCTATTCTTCGAGTACAGCAAGAAGTTCTTCGTATGGGGACTCTGGTCGAAGAATCATTTCGCCTGAGCCATCAATCTTTATTTGAGGGTGATGTTGATGCAATTCATCAAATATTAGAAATAGAACGTCAAATTGACTTTTACTATCGCCAAATCGAATCTGATTGTGCGACTTTGATGACACTACAAGCCCCTGTAGCTCAGGATCTACGAAAGCTCAGTGCTTTTATGCAGCTTGTACGGGATTTGGAACGCATTGGGGATTGTGCCCAAGATCTATCGGAAATGGCAACTAAGCTAATGCAGTATCCTTCTCATGAATTACTGCCAGAAATTGCCCAGATGTCTGAACATGCTCAGTTAATGTTAGCGACAAGTTTAGTTGCTTTAGCCGATTTGGATCAGAGTGCAGGAGCAAGAGTCAAAGAATACGATGATATTGTGGATGATGCTTATGATCGCCTTTATAATGCGATCGCTTTTCAGAAAGATGTTCCAGGAGTGGTAGAACCAATTTTGCTCTTGGGCTTAATTATCCGTCATTTAGAAAGAATGGCAGACCACGCGACAAACATCAGTCAACGGGTCACCTACATCGTTACAGGAAAGCGAAACTAGCAACTAAAGTAGCATTCTTCCGATCAAATCCTCACAATTAACTTATATTTAGCGCTTAAAATTCAACCTACACTCTCGTTTAGGATTTAACCAGAGCTTTACGTATTTTTAACTACTTAATTAAGTTGTTCCCTTAGTATAGTTCCTGGTATTAATTTATATTCTAGGTGTGTGAGGTTAGATAGAAAATGATTAGATTATGGCAAACGTTGAAAGTTGCATCAATCTTAGTAGCAGCTTCCCTATTGACAGCTAACAATGTTAACGCACAGGCACAATCTGCCGAAGGGCAAGGAGTAGATCAAACTCTACAACAAATCAACAATTATCAACAGATGGGACAAGATAGATCCCAATCTCAGGTAACTAACGTCAATCAGTTACGAGACGTATCTCCTACAGACTGGGCTTATGAAGCTTTACGTAGCTTAGTAGATCGTTATGGTTGTATCTCTGGTTTCCCCAACCAAACTTATCGCGGAAATCAAGCCTTATCCCGTTATGAATTTGCGGCGGGCTTAAACTCCTGTTTAAATCAAATTGAACGCTTAATCGCTTCTCAAGGTTCTGTTGGTCAAGAAGATTTAGATACAATAAACCGTCTCGCTCAAGAATTTGAAGCAGAATTAGCCACTGTTGCTGGCAGAGTTGATGAACTAGAAAGTCGCACTGCGGTACTAGAAGACAGTCAATTCTCCACCACCACCAAACTCAAAGGTGAAGTGATATTTGCGATCGCCGATACTTTTGGCGATGTTGAAGGTCAAGATGATCCTACTGAAACCACTTTTAGCGATCGCGTTCGTTTAGAATTTAATACTAGTTTCACAGGGAAAGATAATTTACGTACTAGGCTAGAAGCTGGTAATGTTCCTGAGTTTGATGAAGATATCGGAGAAGGTGGGATTGGTCTAGATTCAGCTCGTCTTGGTTTCGATGCTAATAATGGCAACGATATCGAAATTAACGACTTGTTCTATCAAACTCCTCTATTTGACGATAAAATTACTATCTATGCTGGGGTTGAAGGACTAGATATTAGTAACATTTTTGAAGTCCACAACCCTGTCTTGGCTTCTAGTGGAACTGGGGCTCTATCTCGTTTTAGTCGTCGCAACCCAATTCTTTACCGTGCAGGTGGTTCAGAAGGCTCTGGGGTTGCAGGGAGTGTGAAATTTCTTGATGACAAAATTACTGTAACTGGTTTATATCTGACTGAAGATGGCGAAAGTAGCGAACCAGATGAAGGAGAAGGTATTTTTAATGGTTCTTTTAATGCAGGGGCTCAAGTTGTAGTTGAACCTTTTGATGCTCTCAGTGTCGGCTTAGTTTATCTTCGTAGTTTCCAAACTGAAGAAGATGTTAACTTGACTGGCAGTACTGGTTCGGAATTAGCAGAAGAGCCTTTTGGTGATGTTGATACTTCAGCCGATCAGTTTGGTTTGTCTGCTGATTTAGAAGTTGGTCAATTTGTCTTTGCCCTTAATGGTGGTGTTTCCTTCGCAGATGAATTGGGCACAGATAATAGCGCACTTCTCTACACAGCTTTTGGTAGCGTCTCCTTTTTGGATCTAGTCAAAGAAGGCTCTGCTCTTTCTATCGGTGGTGGAGTAGTTCCTACTATCGTTGAGAATGACAATGTTTTAGGAGAAGATGAAGACACTCCTGTCCTAGTTGAGGCACTTTATAAGTTTCCTCTTAACGACAATATTCTGTTTACTCCTGGTGCCTATGTGCTAATTAATCCTGATGCAGATAGCGATAATGATACTGTGGTCGTTGGTGTTCTGCGAACTACCTTCAAATTCTAATTGACTGACTAAGTTTCAAATAGCTTGATTTAATAGATATTTAGTTAGTAGCCTCTGGTTTAAACAACGAATTTTAACTCATCATTGCCCTAAATGCGATCGTATTTAGGGCAATTTCATCTCTTTGTCTAGTTGGATTTTTGTTTGCAGTAAATCTGACTCAATTTTGGTTGCGCTATTATTCAATACATTAATAGTGCGATCGCCAGATCTGTAGGTTGGGTAGAACGGAGTGAAACCCCCAACAATAGGTAACACTACCCCGTGAGGCGATCGATATTTAACAGCGTTTCAGGCAAAGATGATTGCACTCTTTGTATATGGGTCGCGGTATTTTTTCACCGTTTGAGGTGCGCGAACACTAGGAGGGTTAAGTCATAGGCATTTTTATTGGTTCACCAAACAAGTTTTCCCTTGTGCTTAAGGAAGTAATACAAAATCCAACTATCGCTAATTACAATCATTAGTTTTGATGGTAGCCAATCAGCTTTTTTATACTTTATATAGCTTTGATTACTTTATATCCCTAATCTGGTAGTATTTTTTTATGGCAAATATATTGATAATAATAATCAATTAATCATGCCGCTAAATAAACGGCAGCTAAGACTATTAGAAATAGACTTGAGTTCTAATTGTGATGATTGTTACAGTTTTTGCCAGCAAACTATATTGAGTGTGTGAGGATACATAGAATTAATGACGAGATCATTTTGGCAGACATTAAAAGTCTCTCCCGTTCTAGTTGCAGCTTCTCTATTTGCAACTAGCAGTGCTAACGCACAGGCACCATCTGCTGAAGGGCAAGAAGTAGATCAAACTCTGCAACAGATCAATAATTACCAACAGATGGGACAAGATAGCTCCTTGTCTCAGGTAACTAACGTCAATCAGTTAAGAGACGTATCTCCTACAGACTGGGCTTATGAAGCTCTACGTAGTTTAGTAGATCGTTATGGTTGTATTTCTGGTTTTCCCAACCAGACTTATCGCGGGAATCAAGCCTTATCCCGTTATGAATTTGCGGCGGGTTTAAACTCTTGCCTCAATCAAATTGAACGTTTGATTGCTTCCCAAGGCTCTGTTGGTCAAGAAGATTTAGATACAGTAAACCGTCTCGCTCAAGAATTTGAAGCAGAATTAGGCACTATTGGTGGCAGAGTTGATGAACTAGAAAGTCGCACTGCGGTACTAGAAGACAGTCAATTCTCCACCACAACCAAACTAAACGGTGAAGTGATTTTTGCGATCGCTGATTCCTTTGGCGATGTTGAAGGTCAGGATGATCCTACTGAAACTACTTTTGGGGATCGAGTTCGGTTAAACTTTGACACTAGTTTCACAGGGAAAGATCGTTTGCGTACTAGGCTGCAAGCGGGAAACATCGTCGAATTTGATGAAGATATCGGGGAAGGTGGCATTGGTCTTGATTCTGCTCGTCTTGGTTTTGATGCTAATAGTGACAACGATATCGGAATTGATAAACTGACCTACCGAAATCGCCTATTTGACAACAAACTTACCATCTATGCTGGTGCTGTGGGATTAGATATCGACAACATTTTTCAGTTACATAACCCCGTACTTGAGTCTAGTGGTAGTGGCGCACTATCTCGATTCAGTCGTCGTAATCCCATTCTCTATCGCGGAGGTGGTTCAGAAGGTGCTGGTATTGGTGCAAGCCTGTCATTCTTGGATGAGAAAGTTACCGTAACTGGTTTATATCTTACTGAAGACGGTGAAAGTAGCATCCCAGAAGAGGGAGAAGGTCTTTTTAATGGCTCTTTTACTACTGGGGCACAAATTGAACTGGCTCCGATTGAAAACCTCACCGTAGGCTTAGTTTATCTCCATAGTTTTCAAACTGAAGAAGATGTCAACTTGACTGGTAGTACTGGTTCGGAATTAGCAGAAGAGCCTTTCGGCGATGTTGATACATCTGCTGATCGGTTTGGTTTGTCTGGTTCTTTAGACGTTGGCAAATTTAATTTCACACTCAATGGTGCGGTTTCATTGGCGGATGAACTGGGCACAGACAATAGCGCACTTCTCTACACAGCTTTTGCTAGCGTCTCCTTTTTGGATCTAGTCAAAGAAGGCTCTGCTCTTTCTGTAGGTGGTGGGGTCGTTCCTACCATCGTTGAGAATGACAATGCTTTAGGAGAAGATGAAGACACCCCTGTCCTAGTTGAGGCACTTTATAAGTTCCCTCTTAACGACAATATTCTGATTACTCCTGGTGCCTATGTGCTAATTAATCCTGATGCAGATAGCGATAATGATACGGTAGTCGTCGGTGTTCTCAGAACTACCTTCAAATTTTAATTAACTGAGTAAGCTTTGAACAGCTTGCTTCAATAGATATTTAGTTAGTAGCCTGCATTTTAAACAACGAAGTTTAAGTCGTAGGCTATTTTTATTGGTTCAAAAAACAAGTTTGCCGCCCATCCTCAAGAAGGTATTGAGAGTGATTTTCCTTGTACTTACAATGAAAAATAATAACATTCTTGGCTTTAGCCAAGAGCAAAAAACTAAAAGCTAAAAGCTTTTTCCAAGTTACATCCCCAAGTATTAGTTTTTAAGCAAGCCCTAGATAGATGTGGCTTAATTATTGAATTATATTGATCAATCATGACAATCTATAAATTGTCTCACGGTCACACCAATACTAATAAATCTGAACTTTAATTGTCGTTATTGCTACAGCTTTTGTAAGCAAAATATATTAGGTGTGTGAGGATACATAAAAAATGATTAAATTACTTTGGCAAACATTAAAAGTAACTCCAATTCTACTTGCAGCTTCTCTATTTGCGACTAGTAATGCTAGCGCACAGGTAGAATCTGCTGAAGGACAAGGAGTAAATAATACTCTACAACAGATTAATAATTATCAAGAAATTGGACAAGATAGCTCCTTGTCTCAGGTAACTAACGTCAATCAGTTACGAGACGTATCTCCTACAGACTGGGCTTATGAAGCTCTACGTAGTTTGGTAGATCGTTATGGTTGTATTTCTGGTTTTCCTAACCAAACTTATCGTGGTAACCAAGCCTTATCCCGTTATGAATTTGCGGCGGGTTTAAACTCTTGCCTCAATCAAATTGAACGCTTGATTGCTTCTCAAGGTTCTGTTGGTCAAGAAGATTTAGATACAATAAACCGTCTCGCTCAAGAATTTGAAGCAGAATTAGCCACTGTTGCTGGCAGAGTTGATGAACTAGAAAGTCGCACTGCGGTCTTAGAAGACAGTCAATTCTCCACCACAACCAAGCTTAAAGGTGAAGTGATATTTGCGATCGCCGATACCTTTGGTGATGTTGAAGGGCAAGATGATCCTACTGAAACTACATTTAGCGATCGCGTTCGTTTAAACTTTGATACTAGTTTTACTGGGAAAGATCGTTTACGTACTAGGTTAGAAGCGGGTAACATTCCTGAGTTTGATGAAGAAATCGGAGAAGGTGGAATTGGTCTGGATTCTGCTCGTCTTGGGTTCGATGCCAATAATGGCAACGATCTTGTAGTTAGTGAACTAAACTATCGGACTCGTCTACTGGATGATAAAGTTACCTTCTACCTTGGGACAGAAGGCTTAAACATTAACGATATTTTTGATGTTCATAACCCTGTATTAGCTTCTAGTGGTACTGGAGCACTATCTCGTTTCAGTCGTCGTAACCCCATCCTCTACCGCGCAGGTGGTTCAGAAGGTTCAGGTGTTGGTGCTAACTTGTCATTCTTGGATGATAAAGTTACCTTATCTGGTTTGTATCTTACTGAAGGTGGCGAAAGTAATGACCCCAGCGACGAAGAAGGTATTTTTGATGGTTCTTTCAATGCAGGTGCTCAACTTGTCTTTGAACCCAATGATGCTCTAAGTGTTGGTCTAGTTTATCTCCGTAGTTACCAAACTGAAAATGATGTTAATTTGACTGCTAGTACTGGTTCTGAATTAGCAGAAGAGCCTTTTGGGGATGTTGATACATCTGCGGATCAGTTTGGTTTATCTGCGGCTTTGGAATTTGGCAAACTTGTGTTTACTGCTAATGGTGCTGTTTCACTAGCGGATCAACTGGGTACGGATAATAGTGCTACTCTCTATACCGCTTTTGGGAGCCTCTCCTTCTTAGATCTAGTTAAAGAAGGTTCTGCTCTTTCTATCGGTGGTGGTGTACTTCCTACTGTTACGGATAGTGACTTGGCAGAAGATGATGACACTCCTTTCATAATTGAAGCACTTTATAAGTTTCCTCTCAATGACAATATTGTCATTACTCCTGGTGCTTACGTACTACTTAATCCTGATGCAGACAGTGACAATGATGAAGTATTTGTCACTGTTCTTAGAACTACCTTCAAATTCTAATTAGTCTAGAGCTTTAAACAGCTCGCACTTAATTTAGATAGATACTTAATAGCCTTTGATTTAAATAATGAAGTTTAACCAAGGGCTATTTTTGTTTGCGATAAAATATCATCCCAAATTATTTACCAAGATGCCAGACAAAAAAGATCGAAGTTGATTAAGCTGAAATATCTTCCTGACATGTTCTTAACACATTAAGACTGAAACTTTATTAGAGCAAAATATACTCGGCTAAAAAATGTAGTATCATATATTTCTAGTTACTTTTTTTAATCAATTATTTTTTTTTCTTTATGTCTAAGATTAATATTCTCCCCCAAGAAGTACCGATTACGGCAGAAAGTGTTCAGCTAACATCAGCAGAAATCAACGTTGAGTACTCTCATCAGACTGTTGTAGTTGAAGCTTCAAAAGAGGTTAAACTTAGATATAAATTGGCTTACACTCTTGCCAATATCCTTGCAAGACCCAAATATTTTTTGGCTTTTGCGCTGGCGAGATTTCGATGTATGCGGCAGATTTACGCACTTGTATCCAAGTTGTTGACTCCCTCTAAATCAGCAAGTTCTTTTACGAAAGAGTCTTTGTTTACAGAGTTAGACACTACTAAGGCTACAAAAATTATGAAGCAAGATGGGGTTTTTCTGGGGGCTAACATTCCTCGGAATTTCTTGAATGATTTGCTTCTATATTTGAGCCATCAAGACTGCTACGCTGGGGGACGAACTGATCTGGGATTTAAGATTTCAGAAAAACAGCAGCTCGATCAAGTGTTTCAACAGCCTTTTTATATTGCACGTTATTTTAATATAAGCTCTGGATGTTCCCAGATTAAGCAGCTAGCAAATGATCCTAAACTGAGAGAAATTGCCACAAATTACATCGGAAAACAAGCACAGTATACTGGTGCTAGTCTTTTTTGGACTTTTCCCATAGAAGGAAAATCTTGTGATGCAGATCAACAACAGTTTCGTTATTTTCACTATGACATAGATGATTTTGCTGGTTTAAGATTTTGCTTTTATTTAACCGATGTCACATTAGAGGATGGGCCACATATCTGTATCCGAGGTAGTCATCTCAAAAAATCTATCTTACATGTGCTCAATTATGTTAGCCGCATCCAAACTAAAGAAGAGTTGAGTCGGCTTTATGCCTCCGAACAATTTTTGACCATAATTGGTAAGGCAGGATTGGGATTTATGGAGGA
>CALLPS010000360.1 GCA_938015355.1 uncultured Pleurocapsa sp. | reverse complement strand
TATAGGTTACTTAAAAAATTAAGTAATGAGTAATGAGTAATGAGTAATGAGTAACGAGTAACGAGTAATAGTTATTCTGAATTTCATGAAAAAACTATTATGAATAAATTAAACACTACCTTTGCCAAGCGGATTTAGTATTATCTAGAAAATCACTAAGGCGATCGCATTTGAGAAACATAACAACAAGAAATTCCTGATTTTTGTTTTGTCAATCTATGGTGAAACTCAAGCCTAATTGCTAGATCGAAATCATTTACAATGAACTAAACCCTTTCACATTCTCTGTTGGGTAAAATCCCATGATTGAAACGATTAACGTTAGTGCCTTAGCTAATCCCATTACTGAAGAACAATTTGAGCAACTGTGCGCTCAAAATAGTGACACCAAATTTGAGATGAGCAGTCAAGGAGAATTAATTGTTATGTCCCCCACAGGCAGCGAAAGCGGAAGACAAAACGCCGATCTGTTGATTCAGATTGGTTTTTGGAATCGTCAGACAAAATTAGGGGTAGTATTTGATTCTTCCACAGGCTTTACTCTAGCGAATAGTGCCAAACGTTCGCCTGATGTAAGCTGGATTGAAGATTCTCGCTGGAACGAGTTGACTACACAACAACAAAGAAAATTTGCTCCCATCACCCCAGATTTCGTTTTAGAGTTGCTCTCTCCCGATGATCGCCTACCAGATACCCAAGCCAAAATGATAGAATATCAAGAATGCGGAGTCAAATTAGGCTGGTTAATCTATCCCGACGAAAAAAGAGTAGAAATCTATCGCTTGGGACAAGATGTAGAGGTTTCAACTAATCCAACAAGTTTATCGGGAGAAGACTTAATGCCTGGGTTAATTGTGGAATTGACCGAGATCTTTTAACTCAGAAGAATTTTATCTACCTGGTCTGTTATTTCAATTCTCATCAACATTGTTGAGTTGCGATCAACTCGTTAACTAACTGAAAATCTAACTTTTCGACGTTACTCAAAACAATTTCTGCCCCTGCTAACATCAACTTCTGGGCATAATCAGCCCGTCTCTTCTCTGAAGTTTGGACATGAGGAGGAAGAATCCCCACGGCAATCCACTTCCGTTCTGGTTTAACTTCCCTCGCTTTGACTACGGTATACATATCAGCCACCGTGTCCCCCAAGTAAAATGCTGGAACATCACTTAAACTAGTTTCTGATATTGTTTCAATTTGGGCAATGGCATCAAACATTCCCGTAGGATCGGGTTTACTGGGAGCATCTTTCATAGCTACCAAAACAGGATTATCTAACTGCAATCGCTGCTTAATCACAAATTCTGCCGATCCTCTCGTGGCACCACTAAAAAAGCCATAATCAAATTGGTTATTTTTTAACTGCTGGAAATAATTAGGAGATACTAGCAAAGGTTCATCAGCAATATAACCATCGAAAAGTTCTGGATGTTTGCCACGGTATCGTTCTTGAAAAAATTCCACAATGCGATCGTAATTTAATTCTACTGACTCACGGGGTCGATCCATCGCTTCAAAATAACGATATGCCAATTCTTGCGAGGCTTGCCAATCGTTGTTCCAAATACCCTCAGATTTAAGGTTGTCCAAGTCTTCCATTGTTGGTCGCCAACCACCACCAGTAAACTCTTCTACGGTATCGGCGATCGCTTTGCGATAGGAATTACCAACATCCCGAATTACCCCATCAATATCAAAAATAATAATTGCTTTCATATTTAACACCCTTAGTGAGAATTAGCGGTAAGACCGTCAGTCTGAATTATGCCATCGAGATCAAAAATAATAATTGCCCTTAATTAATCTTTATTCATGATTCTCTTTGTTGTATAATCATGGTTGGTTAACTATGTAAAATATTTCCTTAAGATAATTATTGGAGGCTTAATTGGAGTCAGAACCAAGGTTTAAATTAAAAGTTTTGTGGTTAGATAAAAATGTGGCGATCGCAGTAGATCAAGTAGTAGGAAAAGGGACAAGTCCTTTAACAGCTTATTACTTTTGGCCCCGCAATGATGCTTGGCAACAGCTTAAAGACGAATTAGAAGCAAAGCACTGGATTGAAGAAGCAGAGAGTATTGAGATTCTCAACCAAGCTACAGAGGTGATCAATTTCTGGACGGAAAGAGGTAAAACTACTCCCATGACCCAGGCTCAAACTAAGTTCCCTAACATTGTGTTTACTGGAACTAATTAATTCTCAATTGCCAGAAGGTAAAATGTTTCAGATTTGATTGAGCTTCAAAGTTTAGAAATAATTTTTTCTGTAGAATAAAATTGTATAAGAAAGGGCAGAATAACACTTAACTCTGCCCTTTTTTGATTTAATTCTATGGATCAAAATATTAATTACAAACAATAAGATAATTAATCAACTATGACAATTAGTGATTAAAAATAGTTGTTGTAACTCATCCTTAATCCTGTTTCTAGACTGTTCCACCCGAAGCCTGAAAACGAGCTCTAGCTTTTTTCATGGAGTTTTCCGCTTGGATCTTTTCCTGACGGTCATCACCATTTTCGACTGTTTGCAATCTAGTTTGAGCCTGTTCATACTCAGAACGAGCAGCATCCTGATCGATGTTGTCTCCTAATTCAGCGCCGTTGACTAAAATTTTAATTTCATTATCTTCTACTTCGGCAAAACCACCCATTAGGGCGATGGTTTTCCATTCTTTGCCAGGACGCACCCGCAACACTCCAACCTCTAAAGCAGTTAAAAGAGGAGCGTGACCAGAAAGAATTCCCAATTGTCCAGTGGTGCTGGGTAGAATAATCTCTTCTACTTGATCGTCCCACACTGTTTGGTCGGGAGTAATAACTTTTACGCTTAACACCATTTGATTAAATATTAATTGTGATTATTATGCATGAGTCAAATTACATAGAAAGTAAAATGACCCATGAAATTAGATGCACATTGTTGACAGCTTGTTGGCTGTTGATATTATCCCGCTTGATATTATCCCACTTGATGGGACGGGACTGTTAACTGTTGACTGATTAAGCGGCAGCTTTTAGTTTTTCTGCTTTTGCTTTTGCTTCGTCAATATCTCCAACTAAATAGAATGCTTGTTCAGGCAAGTCATCTAATTCCCCATTGAGAATAGCTTGGAAACCTTTAATAGTATTCTCTAAGGATACATATTTACCAGGCGAACCTGTAAACACTTCCGCTACAAAGAAAGGCTGAGATAAGAAACGTTCAATTTTACGAGCGCGGTCTACCGCAATTCTGTCGTCTTCGGAAAGTTCATCTAAACCAAGGATGGCAATAATATCCTGAAGCTCTTTGTAACGTTGTAGTGTTGATTGAACGGCACGAGCAGTATTGTAATGTTCCTCCCCAACAATGCTAGGTTGAAGCATGGTGCTAGTAGAATCTAGGGGATCTACCGCAGGATAAATACCTTTAGAGGCTAATCCACGAGAAAGTACTGTAGTTCCATCTAGGTGAGCAAAAGTAGTTGCAGGAGCGGGATCAGTCAGGTCATCCGCAGGTACATATACTGCTTGAATCGAAGTAATTGAACCTTCTGTGGTAGAAGTGATTCTCTCTTGCAAATCTCCCATATCAGTACCAAGAGTAGGCTGATATCCTACCGCTGAAGGCATACGACCTAAGAGTGCCGATACTTCAGACCCAGCTTGCACAAAGCGGAAAATATTATCAATAAATAGCAATACGTCTTGCTTGTTAACGTCGCGGAAATATTCAGCCATAGTCAATGCTGATAGACCAACACGCATTCTAGCTCCAGGCGGCTCATTCATTTGCCCGTAAACTAGAGCAATTTTAGATTCTTCGGGATTGTCCGCATTGATTACGTTGGACTCAATCATCTCGTTATAAAGGTCATTCCCTTCACGAGTACGTTCGCCCACACCACCAAATACGGATACACCACCGTGTTGAATCGCAATATTGTTGATCAATTCCATCATAATAACGGTCTTGCCAACACCAGCACCGCCGAATAGACCAATTTTTCCACCTTGACGATAAGGAGTTAATAAGTCTACAACTTTAATTCCAGTTTCAAATACTTTTGGTGCTGTTTCTAAATCAGTTAATTTAGGTGCAGGTCTGTGGATAGGGAAAGTTTCATCTGTATTCACAGGCCCTTTTTCGTCTACAGGTTCGCCCAAGACGTTGAAAATTCTGCCTAAAGTTGCTTTTCCGACAGGGACGTTGATTGGTGCGCCAGAGTCAACAATATCCATGCCTCTAACTAGTCCATCAGTACCACTCATGGCAACTGCACGAACCTGGTTATCACCAAGTAGTTGTTGCACTTCGCAAGTTACTGAAACGTCTTGTCCCGCAGGATTTCTACCCTCTACTTTTAAAGCGTTATAAATACGGGGCATTTTTCCGCTGGGAAACTCGGCATCTAATACGGGGCCGATAATCTGTGTAATTTTACCAGTGTTTGTTTTATTTGTGGTGGCTACCATTTTTTAATATCTACTTGGTGGTCGGCTGTTTTTATATGGCAGGTAAAATCTTAAAAAGAGTGTAAAATTTTGCCACCTTTAAGACTATCATTTAACGATTCCCTCTAATAATTAATTTGAAAAATTAGACATTCTAACCCCTGGCGGATAGTTAAGATTTTGCCTTAACTAATTCCTGAAAC
>CALLPS010000359.1 GCA_938015355.1 uncultured Pleurocapsa sp. | reverse complement strand
TTAATGCACTTGAGTCAATATAAAGGAACAAACCCTGCCTCTTTAACTATTTCCTGACCTTGATTAGACAGCAGCATTTGCGTGTAGGCTTTTCCTGCCGACTGATCGGGAGTTCCATCTCGACGAATTACGATAAACAGACGGCGTGTTAAAGGATAGACTCCGTTTTCAAATAGTTCTAAATCAGGCTCTCCAGCAACAAATGGAGCTATATAGTCAAGGGAATTTTCCTCTGCCAAGGCAAAAGCTTTAATTGCTTGTTGGTCTTTTACCAAGGAAGCGGAAGCAAATGAAATTGCTCCAGAAGTAGCAATCACCTCCCGCAATGCCAGAGTATAGTTAGGGACATATTGGATTGTTTGAGGCAAGTTAGAAGGATCTTCTATTCCCAGGATTTCTAGGTTTTCTGGAGTCAACAGTACTGTGGTTATCGGCAGATCGGCTCCTCCTAATTCTTGCCAATTGGTTATTTTACCAGTAAAAATATCTTTGACCTGATTCAAACTAAGGTTATCGACCAATATGTTTTTATTGCCAAACAAGACGATGCCATCGATCGCAATTGGTACTTGCTGAAGATCGATACTCCGCAAATTTGCCTGGGAATATTCTTTGTCTGTTAGAGAGCGACCATTAAAGGCAAAGCTAAGTTCCCCATCCAAGAGCATTTTGATCCCATTGGCATAGCTTTGATCATTATTTTGGGGCTTGGTATATCTCAAATTAAAATCAGGATGATTTTGCATCATTGCCTCATTAATGCCATGAGCCACTAAGGAAGCAAAATATAATGCGCCCCCATAGCTAAACAATCCTTGGGGGACATCTTTTACCTGACTCATGGAATCGTACAAGGTAATCTCATTCCCCTCAGCAGATGACAAATAGGTCGGAAGGCGAGAAATAAAGTAATTGAGCCAAAGAGAGATCGCCAAGCATAAAACGAAAAGACCACTGATAACACTTGGTTTGCTCAGCTCTTCTTTTAAGTTTGTTGTCGGGCGGTTAGGTTTATTAGGAGTCGGAGGTTTAGGGTTAGGGGTCTTTTCTGCCGAATCTGTAATAGCATTTAGGGGATAAAAACAAATTTCACAGTAAATTGCAGCAGGATGATTGTCAAAACTACATTTAGGGCAGACATGATTTTTATTTTTGGTTACAGAATTATTATCTGTAAGATTACTGAAGTACATAAGTGTTCAAGAAACTATTATTAAAAATTTTGGTTAAGTTAGGCTGTTTATTAATAGATTTAAGATTATTTTGCAGGAAATCTGTAATTTTACGGGCAGCATAAGGCATAAATTTCATCTCATTACCTTCACTAAATGCCTCTAGATTTTCCTCAATAGTAAATATTTTAGTCCCTGCCTTGAATAGTTGAAATTCCTCATGACTTACTCCTGCTCGACTTGCCATAATCTTTTCAGCTTTAATCGGTTGAGTGGACATGAAATCTAAAATATCAAACCAAGTATTAACTAGAGCTTGAACTTGCTGAGGATGGTGATTAATTAACTCCTCCGTAACCACCAACAGATCGGGAATTGCCCCAGGAAATGCTTTAGAAGAAGTTATCTCTTGTGCACCTTCTCGTTTTAAAGCAGTTAACCAAAAGGGAGGAAATGCTCCTACGGCATCGACCTGCCCCGCCGCAAAAGCTGCCACGGCTGCCCCTGTCTCCAGGTCAACAATTTCGACATCATCCCGTGATAAACCCTCTTTCTCCAGTGCTAGGGTTAAGAGAAAATCGTCGACAACTCCTGCTTCCACTGCAACCCGTTTATCTTTTAAATCTTTGACGTTCTTAATTCCTGCTTGTGCAATAATTTTGTCATTACCAGCGGAATTATCGTTTACCAAAACTACGACTTCACCCTTAACCGCATCCACAGCGAAGCTAATCGTATCGTTAAGAGTTTGACAGTTGCCATCTATGTAACCTGCTGCGAGATCTTCCATGGACTTTGTATAGTCGTCATACCATCTCAACTCGACATTAGCCCCATGTTTAGCAAATAGTCCTGTCGATTCAGCGATCGCCCAAGGCCACCAACCAGCCCAATTGCTATAGCCAATTACGATTGACTGTTCCTGCTCTATATTTTGAGGTGAATTATTAGAAGCGATCGATGGTATTCTGTGCCAGTTAGTTGTAATCACAAAGCTTACCAACAACAAAATAGCTAATGACCAGATTTTCTTTGCCATCTAAATTTTTAAATCATTAATCATTAAATGTTTTAGTTTACCTAAATCAAACCTATAGATAGATAAGTATATAATGAGAAATAGTCAGTGAGGTTATTTCTTAGACAATTATTTAATTGATTGAGTACACAAACATATTGCACAATTACTCTACGTCCTGATTTTTATTTCCAAGTGTGGGTCTACAAAACTCTCTAACTCCTCTAATCCATACGGACGAAGATACAAAGGCAGTTTTAGAGTTTATCTGTTCAGAGGTAAGTAATACTAAATCTGTTTCGTTGCTTGTTACTTAAAAAATTAGATATGCACAGAGTTCTCCTATCTTTTTTTATAAACTGTTTGCGACAAAACCTGAGAAATCACCTAATGAGATTTTTTAATTCTTTAATTATCCCTGATTGATTCAAGCCAGCACTGGGATTTGTTAATAAGCCTTGGGTCGGACTAAACAGAAATGTTAATCCAAAAATGCTAGATGCCACTAAGACGATCGCTGGGCCAGAAGGCAAGTTATAGTAATAGCTAAGATACATTCCCGTGATGCTGGATGTGACTC
>CALLPS010000358.1 GCA_938015355.1 uncultured Pleurocapsa sp. | reverse complement strand
TGTCGAGTCGCACTGAGTTCAAAGTCTTCCTCTCTAACTACTTCGGCTTGGGGTGCGGGGGCTTCGGTGACTTCTATACCGCTTTCTGAAGATTGCTCATATTCAACAATCAGGTTTTGCCCTGAGAGCCATCTTTCCGCTGCTAATGCTGCCATACAGCCTGTCCCTGCGGCAGAAACGGCTTGCCGATATTCATGGTCTTGAACGTCTCCTGCTGCGTATACTCCTGCAACGGAGGTGGCAACTGTCCCAGGAGTTACAGTGATGTAGCCCACGTCATCTAATTCAATTTGATTGGTAAATAGACTGGTATTGGGTCGATGTCCAATGGCATAAAACAAACCATTAGCATTAATCTCAGATTCCATTCCTGTTTGCTTATGACGCACTTTAATCCCTGTCATGCGATTATTTTCACCGAACACGTCGATCGCTTCTGTGTGCCAATGAACAGTAATTTTCGAGTTATTTAAAACTCGGTTTTGCATCGCCTTACAAGCACGCAATTCTCCACTACGTACTAAGAGATGAACCCGACTACCATATTTAGTTAAATAGACTGCTTCTTCCGCTGCGGAATCACCCCCACCAATGACAACTAGCTCTTTCCCTTGGAAAATTGGACTAGCTCCATCACATATAGCACAGGCAGATATACCATTGTTCCAGTACTGCTTTTCACTAGGTAAGTCAAGACGCTTGGCAGTTGTTCCCGTAGCAATAATCACGCTATTAGCTTTCACTTCTCTCTCTGTCGAGGTAATAGTGAACGGGCGTTGGGAAAAGTCCACCTTAATAACATCTTCGGTATAGCATTCTGTTCCCCATCTCGTAGCTTGCGATCGCATTCTCTCCATTAATTTAGGGCCTGTAATTCCTTCAGGAAAGCCAGGAAAATTCTCCACTTCGGTAGTAGTCATTAACTGCCCCCCAGGTACCCCTCCTGCCTGCAAACCTTCAAACATGACTGGCTTTAAATTAGCCCGAGCAGCGTATATTGCCGCCGTATATCCTGCTGGACCAGAGCCAATAATTACTACGTTTTCCATTTTCTGCTCTACCATAATTAAAATAAAATCTTAAAAAATAAACTCATAACGACTTCGCTTTAATCATTATAGACAAGATATTTAGTAAAGTGCAAGTTTAAAAATCAAGCTTAAGAGAAGAGTCATGTTAGTTACTTGATGAGATTAATAAGTAATTAACAAGTGTAAACAAATGATTAATAAGTAATTAATAACTAATTAACAGTAGTAAGCTCAATCATGTAATGTGATCAGGCAAATCGTTAGCACAGAGCAACTTGTATTACTTTCCAATTATTTAGGAGCATACGATAGCGAATGATTCCTCAAATTCAGCCTTGGATTGATGATAGCGAGTGGCAAGAAGTTAAGAAGATTATCGAATCAACTTACTTGAGCGAAAATAAAGTCACGGCTCAGTTTAAACCCGATCTTAAAACTTTAACTGGAGAAGCCGATTTGGTTTTTGTGGTGCAAACGACAATGTGCGATCGCAATTTTCAATCTGGAGAATGGGAGGAGCATGGAGCATACTCGTTTGGTAAGTATCGGCAATCGAAGTGAAGCAGAGGTTTTACTGGAAAAGGGTCTTTTGCCTGGAGAGAAAACACCTCGCTCCTCAATGTTTTCTTCTCGCTTGGGCTGAGAATATTTAGTCCAAATAGCTAGCTTGATTTCTGAAAACTCCCTGCTCAAAATTCATCTATTTCTCAGAATTTAGTTAGCTTCTATTCAGTAAAGCTGAGGAATATGAATGGGATGATAAAAATCAATAATTACTCTAAGAGTAGTTCGGCAATCCACCTCGAAATTAGGTAGATGCATAATTATTTTTAGTTCATCATATTAATAGAGTAATGATACTGTCACATGAGGTGTTTAGAGAGAGTGAAAATAGTTAGAGATTAAATATCTAAATTAGTCAACATTTGCTAACTGTTGCAAAATATTATTGAACCTTTCTGAAAAATTGAACGTCTAAACACTTAGTCAGACAGTCATAGGTTATCACACCGTGATCAGACGCGATGAGCCGTTTAAGTCAACACAATATGAGAAGTATCACTGACTTTTGAAGTTTATAAGGAGTCATAACTGTACAAATGCCTAAAGCCAACATCAAAAAAACAACCGCTAAAGGAAACTACTCGGCAGATATGGTTAGAACTTATCTGCATGAAATTGGTCGGGTGCCCTTGTTAACTCATGAGCAAGAAATCGTTTATGGGAAGCAAGTACAGAAAATGATGACCCTGTTAACAGCAAAAGAAGAGTTAAAACGCGACCGCGAATGCGAACTCAGCCTGAAGGAGTGGGCAGATCATGCCCAACTGAGTGAAATCGAACTTAACAGGATTATCAAGCACGGTCAAAGAGCCAAACAAAAAATGATTGAGGCCAACTTGCGTTTAGTAGTGGCGATCGCCAAAAAATATCAAAAGCGCAACATGGAATTTCTCGATCTGATTCAAGAAGGAAGTTTGGGTCTAGAAAGAGGAGTAGAAAAATTTGATCCTACTAGAGGGTATAAATTTTCCACCTATGCCTACTGGTGGATTCGCCAAGCGATCACTAGAGCGATCGCTCAACAGGCTCGCACCATTCGTCTGCCAATTCACATTACCGAAAAGCTCAATAAAATTAAAAAAACCCAAAGAGAGTTAGCTCAAAAGCTAGGACGTAGCGCGGAAGTGGCAGAAATCGCTCAAGAATTAGACCTCAAAACCGAACAGATTCGCGAGTACTTAAGTATTGCCCGTCAGCCAATTTCTTTGGATGTTCGTGTTGGAGACAATCAAGATACTGAATTATCTGAACTACTAGAAGATGATGGCATTTCTCCTGATCGCTATGCAACTCAGCAGTTATTACGTAATGATTTGTATAGCTTAATGGCAGATTTATCTCCCCAACAACAGGAGGTCATTTCATTACGTTTTGGTTTAGATGATGGAAAAGAGCTATCTTTAGCCAAGATTGGACAGCGCATGAGCATAAGTCGTGAGCGGGTAAGACAATTAGAGCACCAAGCTCTAAACCACTTGAGAAGACGGAGGAACTATGTTCGGGAGTATATGGCTAGCTAAAATTAACAGTTATTTTCCTTAATTACTGGCGATCTCTGTGAGTTTGTTATAAATTCGATCTATTATTCTGTAGATCTAGATATTTACAACTGAAAGAGAGGTCGCCATCATATTAGTCATCTCAATTAAACAATCCCAAGCAACCCCTGCTGAGTATTATGGTACTTTGGCGGGGGTTTGTGGCAAAATGACCATCGAGTATGATCATGATGATCTGGAGGGTGTCGGCTAGATCAGAAAATCAACGACCCGAAGCATATTCATCCTCTGGTGAGGACAAGATTCTTCTCCGTGGATTCAAAATTTAAGTGGTGTAGGAGTAAAGTAATGACACTATTCAATGAAACTTTAAATGGTAAGGAAAGCAAAAACATTGCTGCAAACGGGAATGGTCAGTCAAACACCCTGAGTACTGCGGCTAAAACTGAGGCAATACAGGGTTGGCTAATTGACAAATTAGCAGAAATATTAGAAGTCGAACCAAATCAAATTGATGTCGGACAAGATTTTGAAGAATATGGTTTGGAATCGGCGGAGGCAATAAACTTATCTGGTGATTTGGAAGATTACCTCAGTTGTCGTCTCCCACCTACTTTGCTTTGGGAGTATCAAAACATTGAAGCTCTAGTTCAATATCTGGTAAATAGCAACTTGTCCCAAAATCAGATTAGTTCCCATAATATGGAGCTTAATTCAGCAGCAATTATGGGAGATTTGTCCCAGATTAACCCTCAAAATGATTCTCAATTTGAAATACCTTTAGAAAATTATAAATTTTCAGAATTTCCTGAATATAAAAAACTATTAGTTCAACAAGAGCAAGTTAAAAGTTTGGGTAATGGTAATCCATTTTTTGTACCCCAAGAAACTGTCGTTAACGATCGCACCACGATTAATGGTCGTGAATTAATCAATTTTGCCACCTATAACTATATTGGCATGTGTGGTGACCCCCAAGTGACTCAAGCTGCTAAAGATGCGACGGATCTTTATGGCACATCTGCCTGTGCCAGTCGCTTAATTTCAGGAGAAAAACCTCTCCACAGAGAATTAGAATTAGAACTGGCAGATTTTATTGGTGTTGAAGATAGTATTGTTTTAGTCGGTGGTCATGCCACGAATGTTACTACCATTGGTCATTTGTTTGGCAAGGGTGACCTCGTAATTTATGATGCCTTAAGCCATAACAGTATTCTTCAGGGCTGTTTTCTCTCTGGAGCCAGCTTAGTTGCTTTTCCCCATAATGACACTGTAGCTCTAGAAAAGATTTTAAGCGATCGCCGTCATCGTTATCAACGAGTCTTAATCGTAATTGAGGGAGTTTACAGCACCGATGGTGATATTGCCGAACTCCCTCCTGTAATTGCACTGAAGAAAAAGTATAAGACCTTTCTGATGGTAGATGAAGCCCATTCTATTGGTGCGATCGGTCAAACTGGCAGAGGCATCAGTGAATACTATGACATTGACCCCCATGATATTGATCTCTGGATGGGGACTTTAAGCAAGTCTTTTGCTAGCTGCGGGGGTTACATCGCAGGCTCTGCTGCCCTGGTTGAATATCTCAAATATACTGCCCCAGGATTTGTTTTCAGTGTGGGGATGTCTCCGCCAAATGCAGCAGCAACCTTGGCTGCGGTTCGTGTCCTTAAATCAGAGCCACAAAGAGCAATAACTCTCCAAGCAAGAGCAAAACTATTTTTGGATTTAGCGAAAGAGGAAGGTTTAAACACAGGAATGAGCCAGAATTCTCCAGTAATTCCCATTATTGTGGGAGATTCTTTGAAATCGATTCAGCTATCTCAAAATTTGTTTAAACGCGGTATTAATGTGCCATTTATGATTTATCCTTCCGTACCTCAAAATGGGGCTAGATTAAGATTCTTTATCACCTGCAATCATACAGAGGAGCAAATTCGTCTGAGTGTAAAAATACTTACTGAAGAATTGCAGAAGCTCTGATTCATCTGACTATTAAAATTCTTTTTTGTACGCAGGAATAATTTAAAGTATTCCTGTGTTTTTATTTATTATTTATTAATCTGATTCAGATAGATAAGTTGACAATAACAGTATAATTTTTGGCTAGAAAAACTAAAGATATTGACTTACTAGGTTAACTAAAATTAGTCATATAATTTGATTATTTACTTAATTAATATTCGCATAATGTATTTAAAATAAATAGTTTATTGGTTCATATAAGGTTAAATATAATCAAATTTACAATGCGTATTTGCTCGTAGAAAAAAAAAGCGGGATTGAGTTTTTCCGTAAAACAACCATGGTGTAGTTTTTCCTATCAACAGAAAATAAGATTTAGATTCACATAAATAGATTGTTGATCCCGAAAAAACTTTATTTTTATGGATACTCAAACCCTTAGTTACCGTTGCATGGATTTTTTACAAAATTATCATCGCAACCCCACTTTAAAATTACGCAATAAATTAGTTGAACTAAACGCAGGTTTAGTGAGAAAAGTAGCTCACCAAATCTGTCGTAAATGTGCTGAACCTTATGAAGATTTAGAACAGATTGGTTATCTTGGTTTAATTCGAGCAATTGAGAGATTTGATCCTCAACAAGGTTCGGCATTTAGCTCCTTTGCCATTCCTTATATCCGAGGAGAAATGCTCCATTATCTGAGAGATAAAGGCAGTATGATGAGAATTCCCCGAAGATGGCAAGAACTCTATACTAAAGGGAAAAAACTACGCAAGGATTTAATTGAAGAACTTGGTCGCTTGCCAAAAGATACGGAACTTGCGGCAGGATTAGGTATTCCTTTAAACGAATGGAGTGAGTGTCAATTAGCACTGCAAAATCGTCTTCCCATTAGTTTGGATGCAGTGGTCAATAACTCAATGGATTCTTCTATTACTTTTGGTGACACGATCGCCGATCCTAACTATCAAAAGCAGCGTAAATTGGAAGATGATAAACTACAATTGCAAAGAGCAATGAGTCAGTTAGAAGACAAGACAAAAGCTGCAATTGAATGTGTTTTTCTTTGGGATTTACCCCGTAAAGAAGCCGCGAAACATATCGGCATTAGTCCGATGACTGTCACCAGACATTTACATAAAGGGATTGAACAATTAGGTGCAATGCTGGAACCACAAGCAGCATAAGTTT
>CALLPS010000357.1 GCA_938015355.1 uncultured Pleurocapsa sp. | reverse complement strand
AAGATATTAAACAAGAAAATAATGTTTTAAAAGCTCTTGGCAAATAAGGGTTTCAACTTATCCCGTACTCAGGTTAAATAGCTAAATAGCCTTGATTATTGAGGATAGTAATTAAAATTGATTTCCCAATTTCAAGTTAGTAGAAACAGCAACATTCTGCTAACTTTTTTGTTTGTTTGATTTCTAGTGAAATTTTAGTGCAATTTGCTCTATGCCCTAAACAATGGAATTGCCAGTCCCTCATCCCTTATCCCTTATCCCTTATCCCTCATCCCTCATCCCTCACCCCTCACTTCAGGAGATGGATTAGCACTTGTTAAGGGAAAAATATGGAAATAATTCTTGACAATATGCGATTTTTTATGGTTATATTTATAGTAATAAATACCAAAATTAAATTAAATTCCAATTATGAAAACAAATATAGCAAAAGAGGGGCTTAATGTAAACCCCCAAGACTATTCTTTATTGACGGATTTATATCAATTAACCATGGCTGCCTGTTATACGGGAGAAGGACTAGCTACCAAAAGAGCAAGTTTTGAACTGTTTGCCCGACGTTTGCCTGACAATTTTGGATATTTGATTGCTATGGGATTAACTCAGGCAGTGGAATATCTGGAGCAACTTAACTTTAATGCAGAGCAAATTCAAGCATTGCAGGATACTGGAATTTTTAACCATGCTCCCGAAGAATTTTGGCAGTTATTAGAAGCAGGGAGTTTTACAGGAGATGTTTGGGCTGTATCCGAAGGCACGGCAGTATTTGCGAACGAGCCAATATTAAGAATAGAAGCCCCACTATGGCAGGCGCAGTTAGTAGAAACCTATTTGCTCAACACAATTAACTATCAGACATTAATCGCTACCAAAGCCGCTCGAATTAGAGACGTAGCAGGAGCAGACGCGGATATTCTCGAATTTGGCACCAGAAGAGCATTTAGTCCTCAAGGAGCAGTTTGGGCAGCAAGAGCAGCCTTAGCCGCAGGTTTTAATGGGACATCTAATGTTTTTGCCGCTTTAAAACTAGGAGAAAAGCCTCGGGGCACGATGGCTCATGCTTTAGTAATGGCAATTAATGCTGTTGCGGGAAGTGAAGAGGAAGCCTTCAGGGCGTTTCAGAATTACTTTCCTGAGGCACCACTGTTGATTGATACATATGACACGATCGCAGCAGCCAAAAGTTTACGAGAGGGAGTAAAAACGGGAATGAAGTTAACGGGAGTCAGAATTGACTCAGGAGATTTAGTAGAATTATCTCAGCAGGTGCATTCCTATCTTCCCGAAGCTAAGATTTTTGCCAGTGGCGACTTAGACGAATGGGAAATTACGAGACTCAAACAGCAGGGCGCGATTTTAGATGGTTACGGCATTGGCACGAAGTTAGTTACAGGAGTACCAGTAAACGGAGTATATAAACTAGTTGAAATAGATCGCATTCCCACCATGAAAGAATCTACCATGAAGTTAACCTATCCTGGTCGTAAACAGATATTCCGTACTGTGGTTAATCAAAAAATCGAGTCAGATCGTCTGGGTTTACTGGATGAGTTAGCGCAAGCAGAGGAAAAAAGCCTATTAGAAATAGTTATGCAAGATGGGAAAAGAGTGCAATCACTTCCGACTTTAGAACAAATTCGCCATCGCACTGCCACTTCAGTAGCCAGTCTACCGACTAACATTCGTCAGATAACTAAACCCGCAAGCTTCCCTGTTAAAATCTCTCCTGCCTTAGAAACCTTGCGCCAGTCTCTAACCAAGAAACACCCTGTAACTAGCAAATAACTAATGGAAAACATCGCCCTATTTGGGACAAGTGCCGATCCGCCTACAGTAGGACATCAAACCATCTTACGCTGGCTATCTCAGCATTATGATCGAGTAGTAGTTTGGGCATCAGATAACCCCTTTAAACAGCATCAGAATCTCTTACAATACCGTACCGAGATGTTGCAACTGACAATTGCTGATTTAGATCTTTCTCAGACAAATATTAACTTGCATCCAGAATTGAGCGATCGCTATACTTATATTACCGTTAACAAAGCCAGGGCTAAGTGGGGACAAAATACCGAATTTAGTCTTGTGATTGGCTCAGACATTTTAGGGCAAATTACTAATTGGTATCGTATTGAAGAGCTATTGGCACAGGTAAAAGTTTTGATTGTACCTCGCCTGGGATATAGCATCAAAGAAGCAGATTTAACCTTATTAAAGGAGATAGGAGGAAAAGTTGCGATCGCAACTTTAAATGCACCGAAAGTATCTTCTAGCACCTATCGCTTACAAAAAGATCAAAGTTTAGTTAGCCCTGCTGTCAGGGATTATATTTATCAGAAAAAATTATATGATTCGGCGTTATCACGTGCTCGACAAAGACATTCAGAAAAAGTATGAAAACTAATTCAAAACTAAAGCCTAATGCCAATAGTAAATCAGAAAGTTTAGCCGACTTCAAAGTAGGGGTAGATAACGTTATCTTTTCGGTAGATATTACCTATAATCGTGTCTTAGTTTTATTGCGGAAAAGAAATAATGATCCCTTTAAAAACTACTGGAGTTTGCCAGGAACATTAGTGCGCCAAGGAGAATCTTTAACTGATGCTGCCTATCGCACTTTAGCGGAAAAAATTCAGGCAGACAACTTATATCTAGAACAATTATATTCCTTTGGCAATCCTGGTCGAGATCCGAGAGAAAATCCTGATAGTTATGGAATCAGGTATTTATCTGTAAGTTATTTTGCTTTGGTAAGATATGAAGAGTCAAAAATAATTAACCAGACAGACTATAGTATTGCTTGGTACAGAGTAAATGATATTCCCAAGTTAGCTTTTGACCATGATAAAATTCTTGATTATGGCTGGAATAGACTTAAGAATAAATTACAATATAGCCCTCTCGCTTTTGATGTCTTGCCCACAGAATTTACTTTAAATGAAGTTTATAAACTTTACTGTACAATTTTAGGCGAGAATTTCTCCGACTATTCTAACTTTAGATCGCGATTATTAAAGCTAGGATTCTTATCAGATACAGGAGTCAAAGTATCTCGTGGGGCAGGTCGTCCTGCCAGTTTATATAAGTTTGATTCTGAAGCTTTTGCCCCCTTAAAAGATAAACCTTTGTTATTTATATAATTTAATTAAAAAGAACTATTGTTAGAGAGTCGGAAGTACCCCCATGTTCGGGTTTATCCCTGGGAACCAAAAACCTCATCTTCTCGACCTTTCCACCATTCCCCCAGTTTTAACAGATCACCTTGGATATCTTCCAATTCTTTTAGATACTCATAGGAAGGGATTTGATGCTTGCGTTCTTGTAGCTTTTTTAATCTCAGTTGCACCAGCAACCAAGGTTTAGATATTCCGTCTGTTGCTTCAATATACTGAGCTAAATCCTTACTATCCATTGGCTAATTAAAAAGACTAATTAAAAAGTTTGCGTTATCTTCTTAACATACCTTAATATCATTAAATTTTGCCAAAGGGCTGACCATACTTCTGCCAGTTTTCCTTGTTAAAGGGGGACTGCCAACGTAAAATCAATTCCCGTTCCAGTTTGAGTCGTGCTGTACGATTTTCTGGAGTATCATACCAAAAAGCACTACAGATCTTAACTTCCAAATCATACTTCCGATGCAGTTCGATATAGTTCATGATATAGTCACGGCAATCATGTACTCCATTCCATCTCTGTTTAGCAGTTTGCATCGTTTCCCCCACATATAACAACAGGGGCATTGCATGATCGATAATGAAATAAACACAGATTTTTTCCCCGTGTTGTTGCGATCGATAAAACGTTGAAGAATATCGCTTTAGTTGAAAAGGATTAATAGCTTCATGGTCACAATGGCTTTTAGGGGGATCAAATAGACTAGTTTGTTGTGGAGGTCTAGTGGCTAAGGTACGCTGTTGATAGGTAAATATTCTGGTTTTCCAAGCTTTAAGAGCCTCTTTGCTCATCAATTTTTTCGGTTGCTCCACACGATAAGCATCTCTCGCCTCAAATAGTTTGAATTGTTTGGGCATCCGCTAAATTCCCTCGGTAATAAATTTACAAAATAGTTAGCCTAGCACTAAATTCAAGTGAGTTTGATGAGTACACAATTTGCTAGTTTTCTCAGAGAATAGGGAATTAGGGAATAGGGAATGGGGAGTAGGTAGCACCATCTAGTAAAGAAATATATGACGTTGAATTCTAGCGTTGTTTAGACAAAATAGATTAAACTCCAATTATTAAACGGTTAAACGATAATTTTATCTTGATGACCTTGCCAACTTCGACACAGAATCAATCCCTAATCATTGGTTTAAAACAAAGAAGAGAAAAATTAGCCAAATTAATTAATTATCCAGTTATCTTATGGTCTGGTAGCCCTGCAAGGCGCAACTTTTCGGCAAATAAGCTGCCGTTTCGTGCCAGCAGTCACTTTCTCTACTTTGCGGGCATACCTTTAACGAATGCAGTGATTCGTTTGCAGGGGGGAAAATTAGAATTATTTCTGGACAATCCACCCCCTGAGGCAACCTTATGGCATGGTACAACCCCGACACGAGAAGAAATTGGCGCAATTATCGGTGCCAATCAAGTTTATCCCCTCGCTGAATTATCGGGCAAAACAGCAGGTGCCGCAACGATCGCTGTGCAGGATTTAGCTACCTATCAACAGCAATCTCAATTATTAAATCGCCCTATCTCTTTATCTCATCAGACAACCAGTATTGATCTCGAACTTGCTCAAGCTTTGGTAAAATTGCGATCGCATCATGATGATTTAGCTTTAGCAGAATTACGTCAAGCTGCGGCGGTATCAGTAGCAGCCCACAAAGCGGGGATGCAAGCAACAAAAAATGCCACCACCGAAGCGGAAATACGGGGAGCAATGGAAGGGGTGATTATTGCCCACAATATGACTTGTGCCTATAACAGTATCGTTACGGTACAGGGAGAAGTATTACACAACGAGTCTTATCATCATCAGCTACATCCAGGAGATCTCTTACTAGCAGATGTGGGAGCGGAAACGCCTAATGGTTGGGCAGCAGATATAACTCGTACTTGGGCAGTTTCGGGCAAGTTTTCTCCAAGCCAAAAAGCAATCTATGAAATTATTCTCCAAGCTCACGATGACTGTATCGCAAAAGTTAAACCTGGGGTAGAGTATCAGGATCTTCATTTATTGGCAGCAGAAATAATTGCCGCAGGATTAGCTGATTTAGGCATTCTTGAGGGTAATCCTCAAGATTTAGTGGCGATGGATGCCCATGCTCTGTTTTTTCCCCATGGAGTAGGACATCTATTGGGTTTAGACGTGCATGATATGGAAGACTTGGGAGATGTGGCGGGATATACAGCAGGAAGAAGTAGAAGCGATCGCTTTGGCTTAGGTTATCTGAGATTAAACCGCCCTTTGGAGTCGGGAATGTTAGTCACGATTGAACCAGGTTTTTATCAAGTACCTGCCATTTTAAATGATCCTAATTTTCGCGCTAAATATCAGAATGTAATTAATTGGGAACGTTTGGCAGAATTTAAGGATGTTCGGGGGATTAGAATTGAAGATGATGTCCTAGTCACTGATTCTGGGGCAGAAGTTTTAACTGCTAGTCTTCCCACTAAAATAGAAGAGTTAGTAGTAATGAGTAATGAGTAATGAGTAATGAGTAATGAGTAAGTACTACCCCTGTTAAGGTGAACGTTTGTACTGCTTTGGCTGCTGAAGAAGACGAGTAGTAGAGCGATGAGGATGTTTAGGGTAATAAGTTGGTTTTGGTTTAGGCTTCTTCTTCTGCCTTGGAGAAAAACAAAATCGTTTGAGATTGACCGAAGATGCCCATCGCTTCAAAGTTTGAGCCCTAAAGGATTCGCTTCGCATCACAAATTTGGTGAGGCTCATTTGAGCAATAGGCAACCACAAGGGAGTAGGGATGGCGATCGCCATCTCTCTATATGCTGAATCAAGATTCGGCGCAATTGCAAAGTTGAACCATCAATCGAGAAGACGAACACTCTTTTTTATAGAACAGGGCGTAAAACCTCGTCCCTTTTAGGGCGGGGATATAAGCCCGCGACTGATAAGGAGCAATAGTCTTTTTCTATCCCTGACACTCTTCGATATATCGTTTTACTGCCTGTGCCGACACATTTCCCGTCGTT
>CALLPS010000356.1 GCA_938015355.1 uncultured Pleurocapsa sp. | reverse complement strand
ATAGATAGACTGTAATTGCCAAACGATAGTTATCCATGGAAATTCTTATTGTCGAAGACGAACAGGAAATTGCTCAATTAATTAAACAAACTTTAGTTACCGAGGGTTTTTCATGTCGTATAGCTAACAATGGATTAACTGCCTTAGATATCTTCAAGCAACAGCAACCTGATGTAGTTATTCTCGATCTGATGCTTCCTGGTTTAGACGGACTTGAAGTCTGTACCCGCATTCGTCAGCAACCTTACGAGAAAGATCCTTATATCTTAATGCTGACTGCCAGGGGGGAAGAAATTGATCGAGTGATTGGACTGTCTACAGGTGCCGATGATTATTTAGTTAAACCTTTTAGTCCTCGGGAATTGGTTGCCAGAGTAAGAGCCTTACTACGACGCAGCTTACGCCATGGAGTACAGGAAGATAATTCCCAAACCTATCGCACCAAACATTTTACTGTCGATTTAGATCAACACGTTGCCACTAGACAGTTAGAGTCCCAAACGGCTGAAGAGTTAGACTTAACTACTCTGGAATTTAATTTACTCTCAACGTTTCTTAGCTATCCTGGTCGCGTCTGGAGTCGGACTCAATTAATCGATAAACTTTGGGGTAATGACTTTTTTGGTGATGAGCGGGTAGTTGATACTCATATTAGAAGATTACGCAAGAAAATTGAACCTGATGCAGCTAATCCAACATTTATTAAAACTGTAGTTGGAGTAGGTTATAAGTTTGAAGATGATAATCAATTCTGATCATAAACATTAGCTGTATCTTCTGTTGCTTGTTTTCGAGTATTTTTCTGAGTATCTATTTGATTATTTAATTTGTCTTTTGTTAATGCAAGTAAATCATATTTATGCCTAAAATAGTGGTTAATAGCTTCTGTGTCTAAACCAGGAACAATCTTTATTTTGACGACAAATTGATAATCCAGTTTAATCTCAACAGATTGAATTTCAATTTTTTGTGACTTATATTTTTGCTGTAATTCCTCCAGTGTAAGAGCTAAAACTGACCAATCAATAGCAGTATTGACTTTGATGGCAACTAAGCCAATTAAATCTTGAATAGTTGATTTAAACTCATTCAAACTAATATTTTGATTGGGAGTACTGGGGATGCGCCACTTTTGATAATGTTCTAAATATAGATATTTGCAAACAACTTTTTCAAAGCTAGTTTGGTGGTTTATTTTAAAATTTTCTAGACAGGCACCAGTTAATATAGAGCGATTAAAATTAGCTATCCATGCCTGAGCTCGCATTAAATTTGCCCCAGTTAAATTCGCCTCAGTTAAATCAGCTTGACTAAGATCTGCCTGAGTCAAATTTGCCCCAGTTAAATTGACTCCAACAAGACAGCACTTTGCTAAACAAGCTTCTGACAAATCGGATTTACTCAGATTTGCTCGACTCAGATTCGCTTCACTCAAGTTAGCATCCGTCAAGTCTGCCCGAGTGAGATTAGCTTTCTCTAGAGTAGCTTTGATTAAAATTGCCTCGCTTAAGTTTGCTTGGTGGAGTTGTGCTCTGGCTAAATTTGCTTTGGTTAAATTTGCTTGAATTAAATTAGCATCATTAAAATTGGCATCCGTTAGCTGTGCTAATTGAAAATTTGCTTTGGTTAAATTTGCTCCAACAAAATTGGCTCCATTAAGATGTGCTTGGTTGAAATTAGCTCCAGATAATTCAGCAGCACTAAAATCTACCGCTCTCAAGTTGGCATTAGCTAAGTCTGCTAAACTCAAGTTCACACCAACTAATTCCGCACCTCTATAATTGGCTTTAATTAGAATTGCTCCAGTCAGATTGGCACCATTAAGACAGGCTCCACTCAAAGTTGCTTCGGTTAAATTTGCTCCTGTTAAGTCCGCTCCATCAAGGTTAGCTCCACAAAAATTGGATTTAACCAATGTTGCACCTGCAAGATTTACTCCCGAAAAATTAATTCCTAGGAAAATTTCATTACTTAAATTAATTCCTCGAAGATCTAACGGTCGATATGGATGATTTATTCTCCACTTGTTCCAATATTCAACACCACGTTTTAAAGCAGCAAAGCATTTTTTCTCGACCATTGGGACTCTTAGTTATACTTATCAATACTTAATTTTTTGTTTTAAATTATATCGATAACTTTGACTATGTTAGAAATTAATACTAATTAATTTTTTTAACTTAATCTCTGGTTTAATAGTACATTTTATTTAGAGATCAACAGTACACTGGGAGAATATGTCACACTAGAGACGTGGAAAGCAGTATCACATTCCTAGTAAACAATTTGCGGTGGACTTAGTATCCTGGAGTCTGCCAAACCTAAATACTCTTTTGTAAACGATTAAAACGGTTAAAGGATATACAAGTCATGGGATTATTCGATCGCGTTAGCAGAGTTTTTCGAGCCAATATTAACGATCTTGTCAGTAAAGCGGAAGATCCAGAGAAAGTCTTGGAACAAGCTGTCATTGATATGCAAGAAGATTTAGTACAGATGCGTCAAGCTGTAGCTAGATCTATTGCCACTATGAAACGCACTGAGCAGCAATATAACAAAAATCAAGGGGAGGCTAATAATTGGCAGCAAAGAGCGCAATTAGCCCTAGGCAAAGGTGATGAAAACCTAGCTCGCGAAGCATTGGTACGCAAAAAATCATATAGCGATACTGCGGGTAGTTTAAAAACCCAGTTAGATCAGCAAACTAATCAGGTTGCCACCCTGAAGCGGAACTTAATTGCCCTCGAAAGCAAAATCTCCGAAGCGAAAACTAAAAAAGATATGCTCAAGGCACGAGCCACTGCTGCCAAAGCCAATAAGCAGCTACAGGAATCAATGAATAATATTGGTACTAGTAGTGCTATGGGCGCTTTTGAACGCATGGAAGACAAGGTGATGCAGATCGAAGCCGAGTCGGAATCTGTCGCAGAATTAGGCGGTACTGGTATCGAGCAACAGTTTGCGGCACTAGAAGCGGGTAGTGGGGTTGATGATGAACTGGCAGCTATGAAAGCTCAACTTTCTGGGACAAGTGCCGAAACTCCTAAGCTGGAATCTGCTGACACATCTGCTCCCAAAGATGCCATAATTGACGCGGAACTTGACGAATTACGCTCTCAATTGGATAAGTAATTCAGTCATAACCTTAACCTAAACACATTTAAATATCAATAGCAGGGAATCGTCACCTGCTATTTTTATTAAGGAAGAAAGGAAACTTCTATTGCTTCTGATTCCCATTTCTGATTTTCTCATAACAAGCTTGAGCTGCTTCTGTCTTGCCTTGTCTTTCAAACAATTTGCCCAAGATTAAATAGGCTTTTTTGAAATCTGGATTTAGCTGAACAGTATGATGTAAACAGGCGATCGCTTGTTCTACTTGTCTTAATTGTAATAGTTTTTTTGCCAGATTAAAGTGTGCTTCTGGTTTTTCTCTCTGGGGTTCGAGGTTAAAAGCTTCGTACCAACAGAGGGCTGCTTGTAAGTCTTTGCCAACTTTGCTGTAAACTTTAGCCAAGTTACGGTAAGTTTTACTCAAATTAGGATCGAGTTCTATGGCTTCTTGATAACAGCTAATTGCTCTAGTCCACTGTTGCTTTTGAGCATATAAACTGCCTAAATTATTCCAAGAAGTAGCCGAATTTGGTTTTTTAACCTCAGATTGCTGGTTAACTGTCAATTCAGTCTCGGCTTCTGGCAAAAGCATGGACTTGTTGGCTGTAGCTGGTGCATCAGCCACTGTTAGAGATCGAGCAACAGGATCAGAAACATCCTGGGTACTATTATCTGCTTCTTGTGCTATCTTAGCCGAACTTTGAGCAGGTATTCTGAATTGAGTTCCTTGGTTAAGAGCGATCGCATTTTTAGTCCGATTTTCCGCCCTAGATTTGGATTTTGAACGGGATAGTAGCTTTTTGATCGGTTTCTGATTATCAGATGAATCTTGATGTATCAGACTATCATCAGATAGAGAAATCAACTTATGGTAGTACACCACTGCTTGTTGCCATTCTTCCAGCTCCTCCAACATTTTGACTAGTTTAGCTAGCTCAGATTCTGCCTCGGGATTGAGTTCCACTCCATGAATATAAAAAATACTAGCTTCTTTAACCTTGCCCTGCCGATAAAGCTCTTGACCAAAGTTAAAATACTCCTGGGCAGTTAGTCTTTCTGGTTCAAGATTTACGGCTTGACAAAAACATTCCAGGGCTTGGTTAGTATCGCCTAATTCTTCCCAAATCTGCGCTAAGCTACGATATGCTCCCGCTAACTTAGGATCGAGAATTACCGCTTGTTGATAATAATCCAAAGCTTGCTGCCAATTCTTTTGTTCAGCATAGAAACTGCCCAAATTAGCGTATATAGGTGCAGAATTAGGATTGATTTCCAGTGCTTTGGCATATACTCCCAAAGCTTCCGCTGTTCTTCCTTTAACTTTTAAGACATTGCCTAATATCTTGTAAGCATTGGCATTACGAGGATCAGACTCCAAGGCATTTTTGCAAGCGGCGATCGCACCCTGCCAATTCTTTTCCTGGAAATAGATCCAGGCTTGTTCGGCATAAATACTGGAGATCGCCTGCTGTTGTTGTTTAGTTGGTCGATCCAATTCTGGAGTTGATTGAACTAAGGCGAGAGATTTAGCAGAATTCTGAAAGTTAGATTTGGACTTTCTATCTAGTTGAAGTAGGCTTGCAGATTTTAGGTTAGTGTTCATTTAAGAACCATATATTAAAACAATTTCGACTATGGAGTGATCGAGAAAACTCAAATAATCAGAGCGAGTTCACAAATCACTCCGCTATTCTGAGAAATAATAGGCTGTGATGACCGATGGTCAATGGTAACCCAAAGATTTTAAGATTGCCACTCCATCCTGATTCCAACTTCCAATAAAAATTAAAACTTACAATTACAAATGCAACTTGCCAGACGATTACAATCTCTTGACCATAATGTATTTGCAGATATGGATCAGGCTAAAAACCAAGCGAAAAGCCACGGCAAAGAAATCATTGATTTGTCGTTAGGTTCGTCCGATTTACCCGTAGCAGCAAAGACGATTGAAGTAATAGCAACTGCGCTACAAGATCCCGATACTCATGGCTACTTACTTCATGGTGGGACAAAAGATTTTCGGGTGGCAGTAGCCGACTGGTATACCAAAAAGTATCAAATTCCTGTCGATCCTGAAACTGAAATATTACAGCTCATTGGCTCTCAAGAAGGTACTGCCCATTTGCCCTTAGCAATTCTCAACCCAGGAGACGTGGCTTTACTCTTAGATCCTGGTTATCCTTCCCATGCTGGAGGAGTTCATCTGGCAGGAGGCACAATTTATCCCATGCCTCTACTCGCCCAAAATAACTTCTTGCCCATATTTGCTGATATTCCCCAAAATATCTTAGATAAATCCAAAATGATGGTGCTAAGTTATCCTCATAATCCGACAACAGCGATCGCTCCTTTGACTTTTTTCAACCAAGCAGTCGATTTCTGTCGTCAACACAATTTAGTTTTGGTTCATGATTTCCCCTATGGAGATCTTGTCTTTGAAGAACAAACCAATCTTGCCCCTTCCATCTTCCAAGCAGATCTGCAAAAAGAACTTAGTATTGAATTCTTCACCATGTCGAAATCCTATAGTATGGGAGGCTTTCGAGTAGGCTACGCCATCGGCAATAAGGAATTAATTAAAGCTCTAAGACAAATCAAAGCCGTAGTTGATTTTAACCAATATCGGGGAATTTTAAATGGTGCGATCGCTTCCTTGTCTGGTGATCAAGCATCTGTTAGCAAGACAGTAAAAATCTTTCAAGAACGTCGAGATGTCTTTATCCAAGCTCTCCAAGAAATTGGGTGGCAAGTACCAACCCCTCCAGCCACCATGTATATTTGGGCTAAATTACCCCAACCATGGCAAAATAACTCAGTTGATTTTTGTACTAAATTAGTCGCTCAAACTGGTGTTGCTGTCGCCCCTGGTGCAGGATTTGGAGCAGCAGGAGAAGGCTATGTTCGTTTCGCTCTAGTTAAAGATCCTGAAACTCTGCGCCAAGTAGTTAGCAAAATTCAACAATTTCTTAATTCTTAATACTGGGTAATGGTAACTTCAGTTTTAATAATGAAATCAATAAGCATCTTTACGATGAATACTGCTCAAGACCAAAACAATCATTTTCCGATCCTCAATCTCATAGATGAGCCGATAATTTCCTACCCTAATGCGATAAGTATTTTCATAGCCTTTAAGCTTTTTAACTCCATCAGGACGAGGATTATCTTCCAAAAGCCGAATTTCATCTAATAAGCGCGATCTCATCTTGTGAGGAAGATTGTTCAGTTGTTTTTGAACAGGTTTTG
>CALLPS010000355.1 GCA_938015355.1 uncultured Pleurocapsa sp. | reverse complement strand
TTTAAGGCGGGAACCCTGACCTAACATTTAATTTTAGTAAACTTAAGCGATCAGAGTGCGTTCACACAAAATACAAAAAATAGATTTAAGCAGTGAGTACCCATGTCCTTGTAGAAGGAAAGGAAACCTAAAACCAATTGTACTCACGGAAGCTTTAGGGTGCGATCGCTGTCAGCAAATATTTGTGGTTAAAAAAGATGGACAAGTAATCGAACAATTGTCCTCTCTTTATCAGAAGAAATCTTGGCGTTGGACAGGTAATCGTTGGAAAAATGTCTATGCTCGTTGGACTCAGAGCTATTTCTCAATGATGCTGATACTACTGTTTAGCTTGACCATTTTAATGGTGGTGATTTTACCCCCGCTATTGCATTGGCTGAATGTGCAGAGTATCATTTCCTGGATAGTAGTATTTTTATTTTTAATTATGCTGCTGACTCTATCGCTGTTTTTAATATATCGGCATTAATAGCAAAGCAATGCACAGTTCATCAGACCAAATGCTGACCATAGTTCGAGAATCTCATCAAGCCGCTGTTCAATTAGCACAAGTATCTGGCGCAAAAAGAAGATTAGGTGTGTTGGCGTTAGCGGAGGCAATGGAACGCAGTTTTGATGAAATATTAGAGGCTAACACTTTAGACCTAGAAATCAGCCGTGAAATGGCGATCGCCGAACCAATTGCCGACTGGTTAAAACTAACCCCAGAAAGACTGGAAATGACCGTGGCAATTTTGCAACAATTGTCAAAATCTGCCGATCCCACGAGACGATTGATCGATGCTCCCTACCAACTAGAGCCATCTCAAACCTATTGTCAGTTAATTCCTCTGGGAACTATTGCCTTAATCTACGAAGCTTTTCCCGAATTAGCAGCGATCGCCGCAGGAATGTGTCTGAAGACAGGGAATAGTCTAATTACCAGAGGATGCAGTGCAGCGAGTAATTCCAATCAGACTATCTCCGCTATTTTAAAAAAAGCTCTTGCGGCAACTGATCTACCTCCAAGTTCTTTATCCACTATTTCTCCCGATTTGGGAATATCAGTTCAGGAATTAGTTACTCAAGATCGCTATCTTGACTTGGTGATTCCTTATGGTAGACCGAGCTTGGTACAGCAAGTGGCAGAGAAAGCTACTGCCACAGTACTCAAAACGACCATTGGCAACTGCTATCTATATTGGTCTCTCAGTGGAAATTTAGAATTAACCCGTCGGATGATTACAGATAGTCATGATAGTGAACCCGATGCGGTAAATGCGATCGAAAAAGTCCTAGTCAATCAAAATATTAAACCCTCAACCTTAAGATCTTTATTTAATAGTCTGCAAGAACAAGGGTTTAACTTACGAGGAGATGAAGTCTTAGTGGAACAGTTTCCTGAGTTTTTAAACCTAGTTAACCCTGAAGAATGGAATAAATCATATTTAGGCAAAACGGTGGCTTTCCGCTGCGTAGAGAGCTTGTCCCAAGCGGTATTATTGATTAATCGTTATAGTAGCGGTCATGCAGATTGTATTGTAACGGAATCATATCAAGAGAGCCGCCAGTTTGTGCAGGACATTGACAGTGCTTTGGTCTATATTAATACTTCCCCTAAATTTTCTCGCAATCCAGAAGGGGGCGGAGATGTATTCTTGGGAATGTCTAACCAGAAAGGATATCGTCAGGGTTTAATTAGTGTGCAGACTTTCACTACTATTAAACAGGTAGTTCAAGGGTAGTTTGTCAGTCATCAGTCATCAGTCATCAGTCATCAGTCATCAGTCAACAGTCATCAGTCAACAGCTAATTATCTCTTGATTCTAGAATTGGATTAGATTAGTAATCAGTAATTAGAAATTAGAAATTAGAAATTATTTCATGATTCATCCACAGCGTATTGAACCACAGCCAGGACAAGAATCCGTCTGGGATTATCCCCGTCCTCCTCGTTTAGAGCGATCGCCAAAACAAATTAAAGTTGTTTTTAATCAGGTAACTATTGCGGATAGTAGCAATACTTATCGAGTATTAGAAACCAGTCATCCCCCCGTGTACTATATTCCACAAGAAGATATTCAAATGGAATACTTGGAAGCAGTGGATTTTAAGAGGACATTTTGCGAGTGGAAGGGATTAGCTGGCTATTATAATTTGAACGTTAACCAGCAAAAGGTTATTAATGCAGCGTGGTATTATCCTCAACCAACTACAGCATTTGTGCCGATTAAAGATTATATTGCTTTTTATCCGAGTAAAATGGATGCTTGCTATGTTGATGGCGAATTAGTTAAGGCACAAGCAGGAGACTTGTATGGTGGTTGGATAACTCAAGATCTAGTTGGACCCTTTAAGGGAGAGGCTGGGACTAGGGGATGGTAATTCGGAAAGGATAAGGGATGAGGGATGAGGGATGAGGAGTAAGAAGTAAGGAGTAATCGTAGAGACGTAGCATGGACGCGAAGCTAATCCTTTAGGGCTACGTCTGTAAAGAGTAGTTGAGTGTTAATTAGAGGAAGTTAAGGATGTTTAAGGCTTGGTTGTTTGGGGTGGGAATTTTGTTTGTGTTAGCGGAGTTTAGTATTTGGCTAAAGCAGTTTATGTTGCCGTTGCCAATTTACATTTTGGGAGGGGCTTTTTTAGCGATCGCTTCAAACTATGAAAAAGGGCTAATAGCCTTATTTCGCCAGGAAGAAGTAGAAGTCTTGTCTGCTGATGTCTTAACTAAAACTGCGACGTTAGTTAATCAAAGGAAAATCATCACTAGCGGGGATCAGGAAGTTGGCAGTCTTCCCTCAACCCCTCAAGATCGGCAAAATAATAAATCCCCAAGCTAATTAACTAAAATTAACTAATTGCCGTGGTAATTATTTGGGTTAAATCCTCTTCCGTCCATGGTTTGTGTAGGCAAGCATGAAGATTTGCCTCTTTTTTCGCCCTGGCAATAGCAGTTTCATCTGCTTGTCCCGTCAGCATAACTGTAACCAGGTTGGGAAAACGCTGATGAATTTGAATCAAAAACTCATCTCCTTTGATGCCAGGCATTAGCCAATCAGAAACGATCGCAATCACCTTAACTTCATCTTCTTGTAGTTCCTCGATTACTTCCCAGGCTTCGGCAGCACTTTCCGCCACTTCATAAATAAAGCGATCGCCAAATTTACGTTTAAGTTGTTCTTTTAAGCTATCTAAGATAACAACTTCATCATCGACACACAAAATTGCAGATTCACTCATGAGTTTTATTACTTATTACTTATTGCTTATTACTTATTAACTGGTAGCCAAATAGTAAATTTGGTTTGTCCTGGCTGACTATCTACGTTAATCTTTCCTTGATGTTTGTCAATAATTTTTTTGCTGATGTGTAATCCTAAACCACTACCTTCTCCTGTCGATTTAGTCGTGAAAAAAGCTTCAAATATTTTTTCTTTAATTTCTGGAGGTATACCAGAGCCAGAATCGGATACTTCTACTTTAATGCCCTCGTTTTCTAAAGTAGTTGTTAGAGTTAATGTTCCCCCTGTCTTCATCGCCTGAATGCCATTGTGAATTAAGTTAGTCCAAACTTGAATTAACTCATCGGGATAACAGAGAATTTCGGGAATATCCTGGTAATTACGAACTACTTCAATATTTTGTTTAATCTGATTATGATAAATTTCCAAGACTGTTTCTAATCCATCCTGCACTTGAGCTAATTGTTTTTCTTCACTAGCATCAAATCGGGCATAGTTTTTTAAGGCAAAAACAACTTTAGATGCTTTTTCGACTGAAGTGAGAATAGTTCGATTATTACTCAATAAACGAGTTAGATTATATGCTAAATCTAGAATCCAATTGACTTGAGAATGCTGCAACAAAGACCAATAAGCCTGACTGCCTGACACAAGTAGCTAAAAGTATTGAAGTTCGGTAGAAAAGAAGAAAAGGGAGAGTATTCATGGGAAGCTGAAAATGAATAGTTTTTAGCCGTTAATTCCATGTCAACATCTACCCCACTTTATCATCAACT